>CAZBUK010000137.1:0-7029 GCA_964495085.1 uncultured Ignavibacteriales bacterium | reverse complement strand
GAGCCATCGTAGTTTCTCACATGCTTAAAGCCGAGGAGGTATTTGAGCACGAGCCAGCTGTGCGAGGACCGTTCGCCGATACGGCAGTAGGTGATCACCTCGTCTTTGCCTGCTGTTATCCCTTTCGCCTCATAGAGCTTCACGAGTTCGTCGTACGGTTTGAACGTGCCGTCCTCATTGACCGCCTGCGACCAGGGAATATTGCTTGCGCCCGGAATATGTCCGCCGCGCTGTGCGGTTTCGGGGAGATTGGGGGGTGCGAGGATCTTGCCGGTGAATTCGTCGGGAGAACGGACGTCGACGAGTCCGACCGACACGTTGTGAATGATCCCGGCGACATCGTCCCGCTTCGCCCGCAGATCGGCGTTGATCTTGTTCACGACGTACTGTACCGGTTCGTATGCCGGCGCGTCGACGGTCAGCTCGCGACCTTCATCGACCCACTTCTTCCTCCCCCCGTCGATCAACCGTACGTCGTCATGGCCGTAGTACTTCAGGAGCCAGAACGCATATGCCGCGAACCAGTTATTGTTGTCGCCATAGAGGAGGATCGAAGTATCGTTGGATATGCCCGATGCGCCGAGAAACTCCTCGATCTGTTCTTTCGTCAGGATGTCCCTTCTCACCTGATCCTGGAGTTGTGTCTGCCAGTTCCAGCCGATCGCGCCGGGAATATGTCCTTCATCGTAGAACTTCGTATTTACATCGACCTCTACCAGACGTAGCTTCGGGTCGGTGCGGTGCGCATCGGCCCATTCGGTAGTGACCAGTACTTCCGGATGAATGAAATCGTTTCGTTGTGCCATGAGATTGCCTCCGTTGTTATGTGATGATGAATTAATATCGGTAATTGACGATTCTATTTTGATCTCGTCCGCGGCGAATTTCTTTTCCATCGTGTGTGCGGTTTTCGGGTTCCTCTTCAGATGAACGATGACCGCATCCAGACCGAGCCGTCGGAAGAAGTATCCCATCGACTCACCTTCGAACCGATAACGGGCATAGAACCGGAACAGCTCGGAGGTTACGAGTGCGACGTCGCTTCGTGAGACGTTCTTCAGATACACGTTTCCGCCGGAATCGCAGACGGGACTCGCCTGATGTTTTCCGTCGGCGGTACCGAGCAGACGAAGCTGATACTGGTTTTTTCCGGAACCAATCCACGAAATTACCTTCGTCGAGGGCCTCGAACACTGCCGTTCACAACCGCTCATACCGATTGATTCCGTAAGCTCTCCCCAACCGTCCGATTCGAGTTCGTCGATCACGAACGGAAGAAATTTTTCCGAATCTGTATACGACAACCGGCATGTATCGAGTCCGACGCAGGCGACCGAATTTCTTCTCAATCCGGAATGCCCTTTTCCGTCCTTGCCACCGTACCCGAACAGGTCGAGGTCGTTCTCGAAAGCTTTTCTCGATTCTTCGGGAATGTCGATAAACAAGAGGTGCTGATTCGGCGTTGTCATGACCCGAATAGCGTATTTATCGAGAAGGTACGGCACCATGGATTTTATACGGCCGCATCGGCCGGGATTGTCGACGAGTCTGCCGTTCTCAATGAACGCGCCGAAGCTCCAGAGTCCGTTCGATTCCTGCCGGATCCAGCCATGGTGGAGCTCTCTGTTGCCGTAATCGAAATCCTCATCGGGAGGCGCGAAGGAGGAACCGACGTATTCCCGGACCCGGCCGCGATACCATTCGATACCCTGCGCTGCGACGACGTACTTCAGGCGGGCCCAGTGACGATTCTGCCGGTCGCCCCATTCCTGATGGACTTTCACAATCGCATCGAGGCCCGCGAGCAGATCGGTTTTATGAAATATTCCGAAGGGAACGCCGAGAGAAGCGAACGTCGGCTTCCCGAATTTCTCTCCCTGTCCTCCGCCTATATAAACCTGGAACCGGTCAACGCGTCCGTTCTCGACGATCGGCGCGATGCCGACGTCGTTCGTGCGCAGCTCGACGCAATTATCGTACATCCACTCCCCGTCATGCCGGTGCACAGCGGAGACTGCGATCTTGAATTTCCTGTTCAGAAGCTGCTCGCCGTATTCGAACCTGGTTGAATTCGATTTAACTTTCACTCCCGGCTCGCGGAGATAGGACGGATCGATCTCGAAAATCTGAATATGCGATGCTTCGGGGAGTCGGAAATACGATGCGATTTTTACGGCAAGCTCGTTTGCATCGAACGCGAGTGAGTTGCGGGACACGGGGCATCCCGTGACGTTGCGGACATTATCGCCGCAACCGTTCAGCGTGTAAAAACCTGTTTCCGCAACGGATCGCACCAGGTTTACGAGATGCTCTTTCCTCACCCAGTGAAATTGAATATTCTGCCGGGTGGTGATGCGAAGCGAAGGTTTTACCGGTTGAGAGCCATGAGACGTATCTGATGTAAACCGTTCTGAGAGATCGTGGAATATGTTCCATTGGCGGGCATCGAGAGGACCGCCGCCGGGGATGCTGCAGCGGACCATATACATCCAGTCCTTCTCCTTACCGGTTTTCGTGCGGTTCCATTCCAGGTAAATGCCGTGCGACTTAGCGATATGTTCGGTCTCGAGCCGTACGGCATCGGCGGAGAGATCCCGAAAGTCGGCATAGAGAGTACCGCGTAGGCCGCGGGATTTCCGTTTTGCGATTTCCGCGGCATTCAGATCTTTTTCAGCCGTTTTAAGATTGGGTTGAATTTTCTTCATTGAGCGATAAAAATAAAAAAGCCCTTCACCGTTATTCCGGCGAAGGGCTTTTTATCAAAAAACCTATTTGTATTATGTCATAGTTTCATGAATTCGCACTCCGACCGGATTGTACATTTTCCATTGTACAAACGCAGCAACACATACACATCATGCACATAGACATGCCGTGGCTTACATGTATTCCGGTGGAGCTGGACTTCATCATTTAATTGTATTCCTCATTGCACTCTGGCCGGCCTGCGGGACAGACCGGTATTTTATCAACACGTATTCGTGTTTGACGTTTTGGAATATACACATAGCCGGAAATAGTGTCAACCTTTTGTTCCGGGTATTTTCTAAATTGACAAAAATATTCATCCTGTGTTTTTCCGTACAATGAGACTCGATCGTTCGACTTTCAGCGTATACGGATAGGGAAAGCCGGTTTATTTTAACAGCACGAAACGCCTGGTGAGCGCGCGATCGTTTGTCCGGAGCCGGTAGAAATACACGCCGCCGGCGAGCGAGCTTGCATCGAAGAGACTGGAATGATCGCCCGGTTCCATGAGACCGTCGATGAGGGTTGCTATTCTCCTGCCGGGAAGATCGTACACAGCTAAGGAAATATGCGACCGTTCAGGGATGGTAAACCGGATAGTTGTAGTCGGATTGAACGGATTGGGAAAGTTTTGTTCAAGGTTGAACGATGCCGGGACCGGGTATACCGGTCCCACAGAATTCCAGATCGGATTAAATTTCGTCACCGCAATGCGGATATCGATGTCTGGGCCGAATACGCGCTGCCAAATAACCGAGACGTACAATTCATCATTTTTGAGGATATAAGCGATTTTCGGTTTGACATGATGTCCCTCTATATCGGATAAACGAACCAGGGTATCATAGCCGGGGAGATCAAAATAAAACGGATTGATGAATACCTCATGGTTGTCTCCCAGCGAATCGGTATCGAAGGCGACAAAGAAAGGCGTCTCCTCCTCAAACTTGGCGACAGGCACGTCATACGAAAATACGACCGGATTAAAGTAGCTGCATTCATTGTTCGTGCTGTGATAAAAGTTGTAACGATCGTATGCCGAATAGACGATCCTCCTGATACTATCGTGGGTTTTCTCAAACGACAGCCCGTCGAAAACACCATGGACAGGATTTCCGTTATCGCCGTCGGAAAGTATCGTATATATCCATTCCGGTTCAGGGAATTCCCGATATTCGGCGTGGTAGATCGAACGGGCGCCCTGTTCTCCTTTTTCATATATAATTGTCGTATAACCGGATGAGTCGAACTTCCTGATATCCGGCGAAGAACACATGGCCGTATCGATAATTTCCGGTTCTGCAGGAAATGGGTGCAATTGTTTCAGAATCAGATCGCCATGTTCTATCCAGGCGATTCTGGTCGCATTCATCGAAATCTGCGGGTCGGCGAACAATGAATCGCGCAGTATAAATAACTCCCCCGGAGAATCATCAATAAACATCCTCCCGACGATCCGGTGATAACCGTCGTCGTCTTCCTGCCAGACAACTCTCATACCGCTCTCGTCAGGCAGGTATGCAAGCTTCGGGTTCGATTTTTCAGTCGTGCCGGAGGAAATGATGATATCCTCTTTTATTTGCGGAGATATCATCTTCAGATATACAGAAAATATACCGTCCTTCAAGTTGATCCACGAAATATATGTTCCGGGGGGAAAACCGTAATCCGGCGAATGAACTTCCACATCATAGTTTTTTCCGGGAAGGTCGACCAGCACATCGGATTCGAACGATTGACACCGAACTAAACCGGTTTGGACGAAACAGAGAGCGAGTGCGATACGTATCAAAGATGCGGGCGTTTTCATAATGGACCTCCGGTATACGGAGAGGGATGTAAACAGTCATATCAGTATCAAGATAATTAGATCTCACTATAAATGACAGGCTTCGACTACGCTCAGCCTGACAGAGTTGTCATCCTGAGCGGAGTTGTCATCCTGAGCGGAGTCGTCATCCTGAGCGGAGTTGTCATCCTGAGCGGAGTCGTCATCCTGAGCGGAGTCGAAGGATGACAACGATTTTTTAGATGAGATTTAATAACTACAAAATATGCATAAGATAATAGATTTAATCGAGTCTAAACAGATGCCAGAATTTCCACCCCCACCGGACAGTGATCCGAGCCGTAAACGTCCTTTAAGATCCACGCCCGTTTCAACCGCGGACGGAGCGATTCGGAGATCACCCAATAATCGATACGCCAGCCTATATTCCGGGCGCGGGCATCTCCGAACGCCATCCACCACGTATAGTGCCCGCCCCCCTTCTCGAACTCACGGAACGTATCGACAAACCCCACCTGCAGGATATTGCCGAAACCCGTGCGCTCCTCTATAGTAAATCCATGATTGCGCACATTTTCTTTCGGGCGTGCGAGATCGATCTCGGTGTGCGCAACGTTCAGATCGCCTCCGAATATTACGGGCTTCTTTTTCTCGAGTCGTTTGACATAATCGAGAAAATCGCGATCCCATACCTGCCGGTAATCGAGCCGGGTAAGCTCCCGCTGCGCGTTCGGCGTATAGCAACTCACCACGAACCAATCGGGATACTCGAGCGTCAGGACGCGGCCTTCTCCGTCATGCTTCTCCATTCCGATTCCGCAGATCACATCAAGCGGTTCGTCTCTGGTAAAGATAGCCGTTCCCGCATACCCTGCTTTCTGAGCGGGATTCCAGAATCGCAGGTAGCCGTCCGGCCAGGTTGTGCCCGCGATTTGATCGGGACGGGCTCTCGTTTCCTGAAGACAGATAATATCCGGATTCTCTGTGCGGAGGAATTCCAGGAAACCTTTTTTCAGTGCCGCGCGAATGCCGTTGATATTCCATGAGATGAGTTTCAATAACGCTGTGTTCCGCGGTCCGTTCATACGTGTTTTGGTGCGGGGCATATTACTGAGCCACGGCATTATTCATTCAGCATACGGAGTTTATCCCTGAAGAACCGCCCCTGCCGCGTCGGCTCGAAATCCCAATTGACGATAAGCTGCGGCGACCAGACCGGATCGAATACCCATGCCGTCCACGAGATCCCTTTCCTTTCAAAGTACGCAATAATCGCCTCTCCGTATGTCTCATCGCCAATTACCGGGATATGCGCGCCTGGACCGTCAGCGCTCATAAATCCGAACTCGGTAACAAAGAGCGGATACGTGTCCGCGGCGAATCCGAAGTCGGCTTCCCACTTCTCCTCCCATGGCTGCTCGCGCTTTTGCGGATAGGGATGAGAGACGTAGGCAATTCCGGGAAATTCGATCGGTTGTTCCCTGAGCTGAGTCAATTCGTAGGCCCAATCGAATCCACCCACCAGCGGTATCACGGTCGTATCATGCGCGAAGATGATATAAATAATTTCCTCGACGATCTCTTTATATTGTTCCCACGTCATGCGTCCGAGCGTTCCGTGATACTGTGTGGGCTCATTGAAAATTTCATAAAATGCTACCACAGGATTACCTATGTATCGCCCGGCGATGGTCTTCCAGAACCTGTAGGTTTCTGTCTTCCCGGTATTGTACATCGGATGCTGAAAAAGTTCGGTATGCAGATTTCCTATCGAATGCCAGTCGATGATGACGTACATACCGAGCTCGCCCGCCCAGGCGATACCCTGATCGAGCAATTTGAGGTACTCGCGTTCGCCGCGTTCCCGCCAGGCTTGCGGGTGCACCGGAAATCGCACGACGTTGCAGTTCCAGTCTCTTGCCGCTTCAAAGTAGCGCCTGTTCCATTGGCCGTCCTTTACAAGCTTATCGGGATCCGAGAACGATACGCCGCGCAGGATCACTGTTGCTCCGTTCTCATCGACGAACTTGTTTCCCTCGACCTTGAGAAACGGCAGCGAATATTCCTTATCCTGAGATGCCAAACTCCCGGTGGCCAAAACAGTTATGACCAGGAGCATACATAGAGAAAAGAATTTATATTTTATCATTGTCTATCCTCTGTATTGATGTTGCGTTGTACAGCGGGGATCGATTGAATATGGAAATATACCATCCAGGGAAGGAATTAACAACATCACACGAGAGAAAGGCGCGTTTCGGTGAAACGCCATAACGTGTTTTATATGCCTCACCCCCTTCGCCCCACCTGCCCCGCCAAGGCGGGGTCTCCGCTTTTTGGCGGAGAGGGGGTTGAGGGTGAGGCTGCGACGGAGAGCGAGAAGTTTTAACGGGATTAACTAACAAAATATTCGCTCACGTGCCTGCACAATAGCACACGAAAGAAAGGGGCGTTTCGGTGAAACGCCCCTACGCACCATTTAATTTCGAGGT
>CAZBUK010000136.1:0-7055 GCA_964495085.1 uncultured Ignavibacteriales bacterium | reverse complement strand
ATCTTCCACTTGTATATCTGATCGAGCATCGGGACGGCGAGGTAATCTTCTCCGAAACCGAAATATCGGAGCACCAGAATATTCAACGGTGCGACGTCGGTTTGGTAAAGAGCATCGTAATCGACATAGACAATTTCACGTGAGGCGAGATCGCTTACAAGATCTTCTATTTCCTGTCTGAATTTTTTCCATCTGATCAGAGACTCAATAGACTCCTTCACTTCTTCAAAGGATTGATCAACCGTACCTTCCGGTTCCCGTTTATCTATGAGCTCGAAAATGGAGTACCCCTCATCTACGGGCAGCGGACCAAACCTTCCACCGGGTTCGAGCGTCGAGGCAATCACTCCGATTTCGCCATATAGGGTCGAAGGGAAGTAGCCGAATTCGCCGTTTCTTTCAGCTGCCCATGTCCGTTTCGAATAAAACCGTGCAAGTTCGCCAAAATCCTCCCCCTCGTTCAATCGGAGCAGAATTTCCATAGCGTCCTTCCGACTCTCAACCAGTATTTCCCGTATGTTCACTTCAACCGCATTGCTGAACTCATCTCTGTTGTTTTCATAGTAATCATAGATCTCGATCGGCATTACTTCGATATTTTTATATAATTCTGTCTTACAATACTCCGCAAGGAAATGCCGGCGCCAGCTATTCATCTCTTCCACAACCCATGGTCTTTGGTGAAGGTTGCCATCATATGCTTTGCGAATGATCAATCGATCGACGATGAAAGTATTCAGTTTGGCCCGGACCTGAGCTTGCAATGGCGCCATTGATGTATCGGCGTAATGCATCCCGGAACCGAGCAATGCGTCGAAGAGCCCGCCGACGGTCGTGATCTCTCCGCCGATACTGATGACCGGTTCTTCGATCCGTTTTCCGGCTTTTTCCACCGCACTCTCGATTATCTGCTTATCCAGCGCTAATTCCCTGTGGATTGAGGGAACGGGTAGTTCCTTTTCCTCGATAGATTTTACAAGTGCAGTAGCTGCCAGATCGAATATGCCACTGTCTACATGCAGATCATACTCAATGTACAATCTTTCCAGAAATTCAGGAGTCATCACAGAGTATCGATGTTGCATCAGATATTCTTCATAGCCCTTGATCCGCTCCCGGTATTCGTTCTGTGCCTGTGCGGAATCTGTTTGCTTCGCATCAGGACGGACGATATAATATCCGAAAGGAAGAGCAACCGGTGAAGATATAGCCCCGACATTTAATCCTCCGATAGCTCCGGCAAGATCGGGATGAGTTGCAGACCAGTCGACTTTAAAATTCCGGGTTACCTTGAGCGTACCATGAGCTCCTATGCTATCGAACTCCACCCCGCTCCGTAATACATTCCAGACCGAATCGATTTGATATCTATCCTCAGAAAATATGAAACTGACGTAGGCATCGGTAAATTCCGAGGTTACCGCCTCTCGAATATCCGGTTCTGCGTCACCGACGAGACGGTGAACTTCGTCTCTGTAGAGCTGATCCATCGCGTATTGAATTTCAAGATCTTCGAGGAACTTTGCTCCGTATGCATCCGGTCCGGAGCTAACCCGTTCTGCTTCCTTTGCAAGCAGTCGCTCTGCTATCATGGAATATAAAAACTGACGTTTTATTTCATTGAGATATCCTTTACGGTGTTTTTCCGGCCAAATGGTCATCAGAAATCGATTGACAAACTCGCCGCGAGTGATGCTCTCATCACCCACAGATGCGATAACAGTACCGTCATCTTCGATGGATTGACCACATACTGGAAGAATAAATATAAAAAACAATAATAAACCGACAGTTTTCATGTTACCATTCAATCAGTTGTACTGCGTTGATTTGAATTTAAATTCAATGTACCATTATTACGGACGCCGGGATTGTGTCGACGACCACCTCATCTGAGCTGAAGTTCGAACTTTCCTTTCCATTGATCCGCACCGATTTTACCGGCGAGCGGCGAGGAGATTTTATTACGACCTTTCCACCTTTAAAATCGTTCGATGTTGATATGTCCGCTTTTACGAGGTTATCTTCTCCTTTTATAGTATATGACAAATTTCCGTAATATGTGGGGAGATTCCGGACACCGACTCCGCCTGGAGAGTCGATCCAATCCGCGGGAATTCCGGCGGCGATGACAACGGTATGCTCCTCTTCGCGGTCGTACAGGAACATATTTCTCACGACATTAATATAATCGCTTCCGACCCAGGTATGGGGCATATCTCCGATAAAACGAGGTGTGCGCAAATCTTTCCACACTACCTCAGCCCAATGATTCCATCCCGGGGGACGGATATCGTCGAAAAAGAAATTCAGAAGTACGTGTGTTCTCTCCGGACGATCAAGAAAAAGAAATGTGCCTGCCACACGAACTTCATAAGGTGTATAGTCTCCCCATTCATATGCGGGATCCAAGCGAGCATTAAAGTTATCGAAGTACTTATCAAATGTTGCATTGAGCGCATCGGCGGGAATATGTGTCGTCTCACCGCAGGGAAATACGCCGATCGAGGTCGAGGTTGCATCGAAATCGCCGAGCTCGACACAACCCGGAATATACTCGATACGGTGATTACTCATCGCAAGACTGATGGAAGCATAGAAATTAACCCGAAACTCATCGCGTAGAGCGGCATATCGGTGCGCGAAATCAGATTTGCCAAGAATTTCTGCAATTTTCACCGCATCCTTCAGTCCCTTAATAACGAAAAAATTATCCCAATAGGAATGCATCGGTTTAGCAGAATACCCCTCATGGCTGATCGATTCGGGAACAAGTCCGTAAAACGCCCGCACCTCATCATCACCGTATTTATACACGTCGGTCTTACGTTGGTCGATGAGATACTCGATATATTCAACGGTCTTTACTACTTTATCCCATTTATCTGCGAGGAAAACGGTATCCGCTGTGAAACGATAATACTCCATTATCGCATAAATGAACTGACCGGGACTATCGTGTTCATCGACCGGATCGGGACCTCGGTGATCGACCACGCATGGAATCTTACCGCTATCGTACTGATAACCGGCATACCAATTTATATATTTCCGCACCTCCTCGGTCATTCCCATACGAAGGAGTGCTCCGGATGTCAGAGAACCGTCTCGTATCCACGCCCGTTCATAAGATCGTGAACCGGGCTGAATGGCGGGACCGTCTCTGTTAATTAAAATATATGCCAGATTACTTTTAAGCACATTAATGTAGCGCTCGGCAGTGGGAGGCACGATGAATTCAACACTGTTGATCTTTGTATTCCAGAACTTGATCGTTTCTTCGAGTTTTCGTTCGAACATATCTGCAGCTGTATGCTCATCTACATCGGTATATTCACTGGGAGGGTCATCGTAAAACGGAACAATAATATATACTGTTGTTGAATCGCCCGGTGCCAGATTAAACGGATACTCCAATGCACCCGAAGCATATCCGAAGGTATCCTTCACGCTCATTGTTTCAGGTAGACTTCCGTTCGCAAGATATTCGACGATATTCCCGGCATCGAATTCAACAGCGCCGAACGCACGCGGCCGGGTTAAAGGGATGATCATCTTTGATTCGTTTACCTTTATAACACTATTGACATAATCGATACGTTCCACACAGGCCGCACCGGGATCGAGATTGAGAAATTGCCATGGCGGACTCACCTGAAAAGGGCGGATGGCAATATATACTGCTCCATCGACATTATCGTTTGATGTATTGGTTACCTGATACGAAATATACATCGATGACGCTCCGGGATCACCGGCCGCAAATGCCTTCACTTTGAGGTTAAGATGCTCGTGCTTCCAGTAAACTGACGGAACCGGCATATAATCATTTTGAAGAGATTGACCGGCAGCAACATCGTTCCAGGTTATAAGCTTACCGTCGAGATATATAAAAGGTTCGAGCGAGAAGGATTCTTTATCTACTTCTATCATACCTTCTTCATTCATAAGAGCTTCTTTTGGATCGCTGCTGACACCAATGAGCGTCCAATATGATTGTTCGTTATATACATATCGCGGGAAGTATCCGCGTGGAAAATCGGCAGCTATTTTATTAAAAAAAGTATTGGGGGATTCTGAAAAATCAACGTCTTTTATTTCAATGTGTTTTATTCCGAATCCGTTCATCCGGCCACTTTTCATCAAGTCGAGTCTGATGTACCGAGCACTTCCGTCCTGTATATAGATATAGTCCCTGTCCCCGTTGCCGTCGGTTACACTGTACACTCTATCCCATGTATTCCCGTCACCTGAAACGGAAACATCGTAAACGGCCGCATAGTGCTTTTCCTCCCAGTCGACAACAAGGCCTCCAAATTCGATCGTTGCTCCCATATCGATTGTGAGCCACTCTTCTTCGCCTCTGTTTTCACTCCTCCACACTCTTTGGGGATCGGGGTCGAGTACGTACTGAGGGGTGCCTGTAAGGCGGATGGAAGAGGAAGCAGTCGCAATCGGCTGCAATTGATTCATACTAACAATTTCGAGCTCCTCTATATAGAATTCATCGATATATACAGAACCTTTCCCGCCCTCGCTTGAGGCGATCACAAATTCGATCGTAGCGACCGTATCCGGATCCCCTCCCCCCTTCGGTCCCCAGGCAAACGAGAGGTGACGCTTTTTCACCGTGTATCGCTGCCATTCGTTCGGGAATATATGGTTCCTTCTGTTCACCCACCACACATTATCACCGGAAGGATCGAGCAATTTGAATTCGAAATTATTACGCGGAGCATCCGCTCTGACGTAGTATGTAAACTGGTAGTTCTCAGGTAAGATGATCGGAACGGCTTTACGAATACCTCCATAACCCGCTCCCGCGACAAAATCGAAATCGATGCGAATCGCTTTTCCGGAAAGACCTTCATCATGATGTGCGGTTACCGTCACGCCGTCAGAGGCGAATACGAGCCATTCGTCGATAGAAGTAAAATCCTCGATGCGCTGGGGTTGAGCCTGTACACCGAGAAATATACCCAATACGCAACCGGAGATAAAGATTTTTATTCGATAAAACATCGCTGGCATGTACCTGTTTTAGTTTTATGGTTGCGACAACACCAAACCTGCTAATCCATAATCCATTACTTCGACACTCCACCCTCCTCTCGGTTGCCGGTTATCCCTTCACACTCCCCATCATAATTCCTTTTATGTAATATTTCTGCAATACCATAAATACGAGCATTACGGGGAGAATAGTAAGGACCGATCCGGCCATCATGAGTTCGGTATCCTGAACGTGCTCACCGACAAGATTCGCAAGCGCAACGGGAAGAGTATACATTCGGTCGTCTGTCATAACGATCAACGGCCACAGAAAATCATTCCATGTCCCCATGAAGGTAAATATTGCCAGTGTTACAAGAATCGGTTTGCACAGAGGCAGGACCAGTCGGCTGTACACCATAAAATCACCCGCTCCATCGATGCGGGCAGCTTCGATGAGGCTGTCGGGTATCGAAAGCATATATTGACGTATGAGGAATATTCCGAATATGCTTGCCATGCCGGGAATAATGACACCAATATATGTGTTTATAAATCCCATTTTATTCAGCATCAGAAAGAGGGGCAGCATAGTCACCTGCGCGGGGATCACCATACCGGCGATCAGGAATCGGAATAAACGGTCTCTGCCCCTGAACCTATATTTGGCAAACGCGTAACCTGCCATAGAATTTATGAATAGCGAAAGAAGCGTAACACTGAGAGATATCAGCGTGCTGTTAAGCAGATACCGGGCAAGGTTCAACCTGCTGAATAGACTCTCGTACTGATATAAGGTTACATTTTTTGGAAAGAACGGCGGCGGATAGACACTGGCGTCACCCGTTGGCATAAATGAAACCGAGACCATCCATATTATCGGCGAGAGGGTCAGGATAGCCGCGAAAATAAGAATTACATGAATGATTATTTTTTGTGCCGGCTTGTTCATTCGGTTCCCCCCCTCTGTACTCTAAATTGAATTATCGTTCCGATAAGAATTATCGCAAAGAGGACAAATGCCAGAGATGCCGAATAGCCCATGTTCCACCACCGGAAACCTTCCTGATACATATACAGAACGATACTAAGTGTACTATTGACCGGACCTCCTTGCGTCATGACATATGGTTCGGCAAAAAGCTGGAAATATCCGATCAGCGTAATGATGCCGACGAAAAGCGTGGTCGGTGCAAGCATCGGGATGGTAATCGACCTGAATTGTCCGAACCAACCGGCTCCGTCGATGCGCGCCGCTTCGTAGAGTTCTTCCGGAATGTTCTGAAGGCCCGCGATAAATATTATCATGTTATATCCGAAATTCTTCCAGACCGCCAGCAGGATGATGGCCGGCATTGCCCATACCGGATCGCCGAGCCAATCGATTGCGTCGACGCCGAAAAAACCGAGAAAGTAATTCAACAGACCGAAACGGGGATGATAGATATATCGCCACACAACGGCGACCGAGACGAGAGTCGCTACGACGGGGGTGAAGAAGGTAACTCTGAAAATTCCCTGGAAACGAACGAGTTTTGAGTTGACGAGCATTGCAGCAGATAACGAAATAAATAAAGAAAGAGGCCCACCCACGAAAACAAAGTAAAATGTATTCTTCAGCGCTTTCCAGAATAACGGATCCTTTGCCAGCTCGATATAATTTTCAATTCCGATAATACGCAGGAAACCGATATTCGCGAGCGAGTAAATATCGAAATCCGTAAAGCTCATAAAGAACGCCGCAACAACCGGGAAAAAGAAGAAGACCGATAGCATGAACAGCGCGGGAGCTAAAAACATAAATGCCGCGCGCGATGAACGCCTCATCGATTTTTTTAACGACCCGGATGCCATTTCTATTATCTTAAATTATTATTTGATCCCTTGCGGCCTGTACAGTAGGAGTTGCACCGCTCGATGCAATATTCGTAATCACTTCTGTCCAAAATAAAATATAATGAATTTTGAATGATTCAGGTCCACCAAGCCGAAATCGTCGGGGTTGTGGGGTGGGAAATCCGCCGAGGCGGATTGCGTTTTCCCGACCATGTCGGGATCGGCAG
>CAZBUK010000135.1:0-7228 GCA_964495085.1 uncultured Ignavibacteriales bacterium | reverse complement strand
CCGGACAGGAATGAATCCGATGCCACGACGGGTATGTGTCTCATCAAAGCCCATACAGCAATCATCAGAGCGCCGGTGAGTGCGGCGGATCTTGCTTTGATCCGGAATGCAATCATCGCGCTCATGACATTGATGCCGATCCCCGTCCCGTACGCCCATATTAACCGGCCCGGGATCGCCTCCGGCCACGCCGGCGCGCGACCGGTAATGAAGTCATGAAATATGAAGTGGAGACCTCCCAATCCGACGAACGCTATAGCGAAAAAGAATCGTCCGATTGAGGAAAGGAACGAACCCCGTTTCGATGCTATGTTCACCGTCTTTCAACAATCCGTTCAGCGGATTCATGGAACCTCGCGGCCAATTCCGGCTCGCCCATCCTGCGGTACAACTCAACCAGTTTCGATCGGGTCTTCTCAAGATTCTTCTTAATTTCAATCGCTTTTTGAAATATGCTTTTAACGGTATGCCATTGCCGCGCGTTCATGTATCATCGTGCCTGAATAAATGAAGAACCTCCGACATCAGCTCGTCGATCAAGTCGGATGGAATACGAAGCGGCAGGCGCTACGGTATTTCCTCGATCGACAGGATTGTAATCTGCGGAAATACTCTCAAGGGGGTTGTCACCCCTCCCGCAAAGAGAGAATCGATGGAGCCGGCAATTCGAACGCGCTTTGAAATGTACGGCTCCATATCGCCGTCCGTTACGTACACTCTTGGATTTGAAAATTTTGGATTTCCTTCAATCCAGTCATAATCGGCAAGTATATATCCTGACGGATCCGTCTCTCCGCCGATAGCGGGCGGCGCGGTATAATATTCGACCGTGCCTTCTATGATCGATTGATTCGTTTGCGGTTCGATCGGCTTTATACAGCCGGCAAAAACGAGCACGAGAACCGTAGCGATACTGACGCTTGTACGCATAACATTATCCTTTCATCTTCTAGAGATTAAGACGCCTTTTTTATTTTTTCATATCGACGATGTTTCCCGACAGGTCTGAAGGCTGCCGAAATCTAAACGCCCCGATGGTTTCCCACCGCACAAGCCGTTGATCCCCGCACCCAAAAAGGTGCGGGAATCAAAACGCACACCATCGTCTCCCGCAACCTCGACGATTTCGGCAAGGTGGACCTGAATTATTTAAATTTTATTTTGCATACATGTGTAACAACAACGTACCCAAGTGCATTCCCGGAACACATTGTTCTGCGCATGTCGGATTTTTAGGTTACTAAACGGGTATGCTGAATATCATCTCGACGTCGGATCGAACGCAACGGATACGGCAGATGAACAATGGGAACCTATACTCCGGTATGAGGGCAGAGATCGTCTACGACTCGACTGGTATATCAAAATGCAGAACGTCTTCGCGTATGTCCAACTTTGAGTAGAGCTTTATCGCGGGCCCATCGCCGCGATCGGCCTGCACGAATATGACGTAACAGCCGCGGGCTGCGGCGATCTTTTTCAGTCCCATGATCAGCGCCGTTGCAATGCCTTCGCGCCGGTGCGCTTCCGCGACGGCTAGATCGTAGATATAGATTTCACTCCGCTCCTGCTCGAAATTCTTCAGTTCATATGCCGCGATGCCTCCGACGACTCTTCCATCCTTCAATGCCGCGAGGGCGATGAAGGTATCGCTGCCGAGGAGTTCCCGTAGATATTCCGGTCCCGGCCGGTTCGCGCTGTAGGTACCCGCATCTTCGAAAGCTTCGGCAAATGTCGTAAGGAGACCGTTCATCAACTCAACATCGCCGAGGGCGATCCGGCGTATGGTGTATTTCATGCGCACCTCGAAAGCTGTCTAACTTATTAGATAATGGTTGATGGCAAAATGAAAGGTTACACCCCCTCAGGAATGACAGTATGATAGCAGATAATTTACAATGCTTGCCGTTAAGTCCCGTAGAGATGACTGTATGGTAGCAGATAATTAATAATACACGAAATCAAACCCCGTCAGGGGTGAAAGTATGATAGCAGAAAATTAACAACACAAGAAAACAAACCCCGTAGGGGTGACAGTATGGTAGCAGATATTTACCAATACACAAAATCAAACCCTGTAGGGGTGACATTATTCTTTAGTGGTTCTAAGGACCTGCATGACAAACGGTATTTTTCGATCTGCCGGCAGCAGGCGCTTTATCCGATACCATGGGCAGTGTAGAAAGGGATTCATTAAAAATGGATTAACAATAACTCGCGGTTGTGCTTTCATACTGTCACCCCTACGGGGTTTAAATCGAAGTGCTGATGTAGCTTTGCTCAATTTAGGAAAAACATCATAATATGATACTACTGTAATATTTTTAATTTCAGTGGGGATACTATCGTAGAATGATAACAAATAATTATTAAGAAACTTCGAGTCCTTGAGTCTTGGAGGTTATCATTCATTTGGATGCGGCTTCGCCGCTTTGGCAAAATTTTGCGTTTTGGTGGCATGAATTATCTTCTTTTAGAGTGTACTCACACTTGTAATCTCCTAATGTAATAAAGGGTTAAAATTATGGCAAACTCACAATCGTAGCAGTCGGAGTCGTTCGAATCCTCCCCGAACGATGGCAGGAATGCCTTCTAATCTGTATCTTCCCTGCATGTGGAACTATTTGTATAAGCAAGTGTTATTCTGTAAGTTATAGATTAACGTGATCCGGGAATCGTGCGATATGATCAAACAATAGCCACCGATAAAGGAGGATTGCAGCATGGCAATAGTTAAAAAGATTCTGATCGCCATAGGATTGATCATTGTACTTCTGTTGGTCCTGGCGCTTTTCATAAAGAAGGATTACTCCGTCGAACGCTCGGTAACGATTAATAAACCCGTCGACGAAGTATTCGAATTTGTCAAGTATCTGAAAAATCAGGACCATTACAGTGTCTGGGCGAAGATGGACCCCGATATGACGCAGGAATACAGGGGAACCGACGGTACGGTCGGATTCGTGTCCGCCTGGGAGGGGAACAAGGATGTGGGGAAGGGGGAGCAGACAATCGTCGGAATCACCGATGGCGAGAGAATCGATTATGCGCTACATTTCATGGAACCATACGAAGGACACGCGGATGCGTATATGACGACCGAGGCGATCATGGAAGACCAAACACAAGTCGCATGGGGTTTTACAGGCAGGATGCCCTATCCTATGAATCTTATGCGCGTATTCATGAACATGGAGGAGATGATAGGCAACGATCTCCAGGGAGGGCTCGATAATTTAAAAGAGCTCCTCGAAATGGAGATCCCCGAAAGTGAGCCGGAACCAACCGATTCGTAATACAGGCATATGAAGAAAGTCCCGAACGACTTTTCGGAATCATATTTCAGTTCGTATTGACCGGTACTATGAATTCTCAGCAGCAATTTTTTATTCCTCCCCACGATGATTTGAAGGATATCGTGAGATTCTTTTGGGGTCTCGGGGGGATAATTCATCCGGATCATCGTTGACGTTCAGAATCGTTGCAGACGGCTGCCCGGGTATTATATTCCAATCCGGCGAAGGCCGATTCAATTTCGACGCTGTGGGATCCGGACTTCATTATATAATTATCCTGCCTATATGACATTCATTTTTAAAATCCATATATTTCGTGGTTTCGGGGAACGAAAAGTGAAAGCGCTGTTCCATCACAATCCTAACTAAAAGAAGGGAGGGACGTATGAAGATTCATTTTTTCCTCTGGATAGCTCTCATCGTACTTGTAGCCGGCTACATACCAGTTGCTGCCCAACACGGCGGTGAGCATATCATGTTCGTTCCCGTCGATCTGAAATGGATAGACGGGCCCGCATCACTGGAAAAAGGAGCACAATATGCGCTCATCGAGGGAGATTGGACGCAGGAGGGTCCGTTCACGGCGCGACTGAAACTTCCTGCCGGTTTTAAAATACCTCCCCACTGGCATCCTGCGATCGAACATGTCACGGTTCTCCAGGGTTCGTTCTACATGGGGGTCGGTGAAAAGTTCGATGAGGGGAAAGCGAAAAAATTACCGGTCGGCGGTTTTGCAGTGATGCCAATCGATTACGTACATTATGCGTTCACCCGTGAGGAAGCGATAGTTCAACTTCACGGCATTGGTCCATGGGGCATTAAATACGTAAACGAGAAGGATGATCCGAGGCTGGCAGGGAAGTAGCTCTCATCGAAGTAGAAGGAAGAGCTGATCCGGATCGCACAGGCCCGCTCACCGGTGTTCGATATAGTCACGAACCAGTACCGGCGCTGGTTGAAGTAGGGCGGATAGAGACGGTTGCATAATATGAAAAACATTCGCCTCCCCCCGGCCGCAGCCGGAGCGGGAGGCGAGTGCACATTTGTTTTCCCCTTGACTATACAGCCTCCATGCTATACAGGTTCAGCGCGATTCAAGGGAAACGATGGTTCGCTCGTATCGCCTTTTAGCTATGCCGATTGCCTCCATCTCCGCTTCCTCCCGTGTCTATCCTTTCCCCCGCGCTATCACTGCACCGGGATCGACGTTATCTACCGTACAGATATACTCGGAACCGAGCCGGAAACTCACGACATGTATTTCAAATCGAACGAAAGGTAGGCGCAGTGAGTTTTGGAAAGACGGATGCCAAGACGGAATCGAATGCCAGTGAACTGATACCCATTCCTATCAAACTGCCTGATGTGCCGGCGTCCGCACCGGTAATGGTTGTCTATATGATATCCCCGATCAGGCCTTTAATAAAAAATCCAATGCCCCGCAAATTTTCCTTTCGAATTGTATTCGAGCGCGGGGAAGGGCAATTTAATGAATGTCAGTCCCTGCAGCACTATCCTCAGGAATTTCGAATCCGTTTGTATCCTCGTCCAATCGATATCGAGAGAGAGAAGGTATTGACGATAGCGTCTTGTTTCGGGAATATCGACACCGTTATACGATGAGATATTTTCAAATTCGCCGTACATCCCCCCCGCGCCGTATCCGACGGCGAGATTCAGCCACGCGGGCAAATAGTTCTTACCTGTAAGCCCGTTCATCGGCATCGACAGCCAGTAGGTATGTCCGTTGTAATCCTTCAGCAGCCGGTCGAGCGTCGTTTTCCCGAGATAGCCGTTTGCCTTATTTGCGTAGACGGACTCGCGGTAACTGAATTTATATTTGACGACCTGCTCGTCGAATAATAATTCCTGTCCGAGAACGAGCGCCGAACCCAGCGTATTCGCCGCGACGTCTCCCCAGGAGAAACCGTAACCCTCGTGTAATCCGTCCATGATCTCGATCGGAAATTGAAGGACCGCGCCGAGCGTCGCTCCGAAATAGAGCGCCTCCCGTCTGTTCAGTCCGGAGTTCAACAGATAGTGATACCCGATATAGCTGTACACATATGCGCCGAATGCATGCCCGAACTTATCGACTTGTTGAAATCCGTTTATATCGTTATAGAAATGAAATCCCACCTGCCGCCTGTCTTTGTACCATGTCTTGCTCAGAACGTATATCGAGACCGCATAGTACGCGGAGGTATAGGCGGCCGCTTTATACAATGTTTTCGAGTTCACCCGCAGGGAATCCGATTGCTGCACATGCTCCTGCGAATTTGCCGGGGAAGCTGTTAACCCGGAAATTGCAATGAGTAACAGGAGGAGGGTACGGTTCATCGTATTGCTGTCCGGAGCCGGCGAACGGGGTAAGTGGTACGGATTCAGAGGAATATTCCTTTTTCGAGGTTTTTCGACAAATCGCTTATAAATCGAGCCATCGGTGCGCCGTCTATTACGTCATGGTCGATCAAGACGGTCATATGCATGATCTCCCTGATCAGTATTGCATCGTCGATCACCGCGGCTTTTTTTACTATCGAACCTATGCCGAAGCAGATCGGATGGACCGAGATAGGAATGAACCAGCCGTTTACCTTGCCCATCATCCCGATCGAGGTTATTGCCACGTTACCCATTCTGTTGAATACCGGTACGGGGCGCTTCAGCAAAAATTTCCATACGGATCTCCGTAAGAATCCGGGCAGCATGAAGTAGAGCCGCTCGGCTCGTGTCGTCGCTCTCCGGAGCACGACCTCTTTGCCGGTGAGCGGTGCACGTTTCGATTCTTCCAGCTGTCCGGTTATGGATTCGATGCTCCGTTCGTTCGCCTTCGGAATGAGCAGCGGCATCGGGACTCTCTGGCGGTCGATTTCCTTTTCGACCAGGAAAGAGACATTGATATCGTCGAAGAGAACGACGCTGCGTCTCCCCCGGGGATAGGCTGCAACCATCGAATGCTCATGAATCGTATGGCAAATCGCTTTGATCAGCCATGCCGTAAACGAAATCCTGCCGTTCTCCTTCTTATATTTTTTTATTTTTTCCCGGCTGAGGGTAACATCGATCTCTATCATCGCCGGGATGTGATGCTTCAACTTTCCGATACTGCACACGTCGACGGTGGCGATTCTCGATCGGGGGAATTTATGAGTTTTATATTCGGACATAGGTCTGTCGTACTTCAGGAATGGTCAATCGCGAGCATTTCGGGAATACTATTTTTCGACAATCGTGCCTGTTAGGGAACGCTCTATTCCAGTTCACGCAGCAGATCTCTCAGGTCAAGCGCGATCGTATACATTTCGATCGAGCCGTCGCTTTTTTGAGGCCACCGGTCGCGCGGACGGTCCCAGTAGAGTTCGACGCCGTTCCCGTCCGGATCGTCGAGATACAGCGCCTCGGAGACGCCGTGATCAGCGGCGCCGGTGAGGGGATACCGGGCCTCGTGCAGACGGTTGTAAATGACCGCCAGATCTTTCCGGGTAGGATAGAGAATCGCATGATGATAGAGCCCGGTTGTATTCGGGGGCGGCGGGGGTCCGCCTTTACTCTGCCACGTATTTAATCCGATATGGTGGTGGTATCCGCCGGCTGAGATGAATGCGGCCTGTTCGCCGAAGGTGGTAATCAATTGGAATCCTAACAATCCGCAGTAGAATTCGAGTGAGCGCGGGATATCCGCGACTTTCAGGTGCACATGGCCGATTCTGACCTGCGGGGGGACGGTATATGTCGTGCTCATAAGCTGTACGCGTTTGAATGCCGATGCGATACGGCCCGGATAATGCCGTTGAACCCGTACAATATACTGAACGTTCCGGTAAATTGCGTAGTTTTTGGGGGGCTGGAGGGGAGGGGACAGGAGTTAGGAGTCGGAGACAGAAGACTGAATGCAGAATACAGGAGACAGAAGACTGAATGCAGAATAC
>CAZBUK010000134.1:0-7621 GCA_964495085.1 uncultured Ignavibacteriales bacterium | reverse complement strand
GAGGTGGACCAGATCGATCAGGTCTCCGAATGGTATCCGGCCCGTTTACCGACCGGCATGAGAGCAATCAACTATATCGATCGTTCGATTTATGTAATCATTCCTGCCGCGACACCCGGCAATCCGGGAACGGTCTGGCGGGCATATATCAGCGTCAAACAGGCGCCGAATTACGGTACGGAATAATTCCGAAAATACAGCGGAAAATCCTGCATGGCCACACCGAATACCATAGAGGAGAGTACACAGTCGTTCAAACGGCTCGGCGTCCTGCTCTTGATTCCGCTGGCCGGTTCACCCGTATCAGAATCAACGGATGCGGAATCAGGTGGAATCCTCTTTAAATAGGAAGCAAGTTGTCGATCCCCATTAAAAAGGAAACATTATATGCGGTTACACGCTGCACTGGTTATGATCCTCAGAGTATCGATTGCCCTGATTGTTGTCACCCAGACATTCGCTTCCGACGGCATTCTATCCGGGCAACGGATTCTGTTCCCCTACGCATTTGCAATCGCCATCGACGACCTCGGTTGGATGGAGGGAAGCTCGCTCGGAGACTCGGACGGACCGTGGCGCGCGGGAGTGCGTAGATCGTTCGATGTTCGGGATTACAGGCCGATCGTCGAAATCGGACAGGCTCTCGGAGTCAGGTTTCAGGGACTCTTTATACTCGGCGAACTGGATCGATTGGGTGTCGTTGCCGATAAATGTCCGACGGCGTCGCAATTCGGAACAACGGTCGATAAATCCCGGAATATCGGATCCCGGCAAATTGAAATTATGGATTACGTCAAAGCGAACGCCGCCCATCTTGAATTCGGAATGCATGGCGTCGGCCATGAGTACTGGGTGGACGGAAAAAGGACGAGAGCAGAATGGTACGATCTGGAGAACGATTCTCCACGCGACGAGACAATAATGCGGCAAACGCTTGAATGCTTTTCCGATATTATGGCACAGTACGGGATAACGCCGGAGAACGGTCACTCGAATCCCGAAAGCTTTGTCCCATGCGCATATGGCTACTACTGGAATCCGGACGGGAACTACAGCACCGGCAAGATAATGTCCGATTTCGGCATCAAATATGTCAATACACTTTTCAGTTACATCCCGGAATTGAATCCTCCTCCCAAAGGCGGGGGAGGATTCGATAACGATGTCTTCGTGATCGACCGTTTCAACTACGGTAATCCGTGGTACGAACTCGCATCGTTACCGACCGAGCCGATCGAGAGCTTCGAAACGGATATAATTGAGACTCACTGGCCGAACCTCCTTGCTGCCGACGATTTTCTCCAGCCCGCGTTGAACCGTCAGTGGATCGCATTCTTTAAAAATGTTCAGTCACGTCCGGATCGTTATCTCGCCAAGAATACCGAGCAATTGTATGCGCAATGGCTGTATAAACGGCATACACAGGTCGAAGAGCTTGTCTCCGGGGAGGTAACGATCGATAACAGGTCGATGCCTGAAGAAGCATATGTTTCCGGCATTGTTGGAAATTTGGTGCTCGCGGTACCGCTTGAGCATGGTCAACATATCTCCGAGGCGCTGCTCGACGGAGCGCCCATAGCAGCGTATTATGAGGATGGCGGCTACGGGTATATATATCTGCCTCCGCTCGAACGGAAGGTATACAGATTTGAATATGGGGTCGGCGGTGCGCCCATGAGACGGGTCGTCAATAATACCGGCACCTATACTGTATACGACGTTGACGACTTCGATACGGAAATGCGGTTGGATATAAAAATGTACGGTCAACAATATGTGGAAATCCGGACTACACCTCCGAAATCCGTCGCGAGTCTGAATGAACATCTCAGAATCGAATCTCAACGGTACGATTCGGATCGCGGCGTATTGATACTTCTGATGAGCGGTAGAAACATACAGGGCGAACGCGGTACTATCGTCCTGAACTACTGAGTTACGCACACCTCATCGATACTTATGAAACGATCGTTACAAATAACAGGAATACTGATCCTCATCTATGCGGTCTGTTTCCGGCAGCTGCTTCCGGCTCAAGAAATTGAGTTCAATCCGCGGATCGGCATTGTCATCAGTGAATCTTCATACGAGCATCGCTGGAGTATAACCCAGATGTCGTCGCATGGATGGGCGGGTATTGCTCATCTTGCCGGAATACCCTACGACTGTCTCTATCTCGAGGAGATCACCGAACAGGCGATCGCCGGTTATGATGCGCTCATTCTCACACAGTGCACATATGTGGAACGGTCCATGCACACGACGCTAGCCGGCATACTTGAAAAATACATTGCGACGGGAGGTAATATAATAATCGACGGGCCTCTCGCGCTCTATGATGCGAAGGGGACTGCAATTACCGAATCGGGAGGCGAGATGCTCCCGGGTATTCTCTTTTCCGGTTTCCACGGCAACAGCTCCTACCGGATACGGGTACATGATTATCAGCATCCCATAACCCGACCGTATCGGCACGCTACGTATGTTACCCAGCACCTCGCCAACGGATTGAATATACTTATGTTCTCAGACAATAACGATCCTTTATTGAACGTTACCGATGGCGAACGGACCTACCCGTATCTCTCGGCTCGCGATAACGGAACATCGCGTACCCTGCTCGTGAGCGATTTTGCGACCTATGCAGGTGCATCCTCTCTCTTTCGAAATGCAGACCCGCAGGTGTTCTATAAAAACGAGTTGTTCAATGTATTGATCCGCGGATTGCAGTGGATCGTGTATGGCGATATCGATCGGCCGATACCGGCTCCGCAGCTCTCGAATGCGAACCTCACCTCCATTATCCGATTGGACGCGGATGCGAGCGGTAATCTGGACGCACAGATCCGGACGATTCATTATCTGGCCGACCTGGCGAAAGAGACCGGCGTCGTGCCGGTTTATGCCTGGGTCTCGAGCAGCGCTACACGCGCCGGCTGGCAGGAACTCGCCCCGCTCGGCCGGAGGATCGAAGAACTCGGGGGAAGAATCGGTACGCACAGTAAATACCACCGGATCGATGCGAACATGACTCCCGAACGTTGGGTCGATGAATTGGACGGATCGATCGAAGAGATCGAATTCAATACCGGCGATTACGGGTACCCTGTTCAGGGAGTCGAGTATATGATCAATCCCGGAAACACGATACGTATGAAGGACTATGACGAAGTCTCCCGGAGGATGTCGTTTTTTATGACGCACGGCTTCGAGCAGAATATGCCGGTCGGTTTCGGGAATCTAACATGGTTTACGGGCGGAGAGCGGAACTTTGTCGTCATCAATAACACACCCTCTCCCGATTATCAATGGTTCAACGACCCCACGTGGAGCTATACGACGGCACAGATAACGGCCTATCAGGAATCGATCTACGATCATCTCTATAACTCAATCGGGCGCGGACTTGTATATAATCAGATGTGGCATGACTATGCGATATCTACCCTGCCGCAATCTCCGAAAGACCGGATCATCAACGAGAACAATATAGCGATGTACGACGCAATAAAGGCGAAATTTACAGCAACCGATATATACGCACCGGAGCCTGCAGAACTCGGCCAGAAAATCCGCGCGATGAAGCAGTGGAACTATACCTGGAAACAACGCGACGGCGGTATCGATTTCACGCTCGATCTTTCGAATGTATCGGCGGACGATATCGCGGAAAATACAGGCGGTATGGGATTGCGTTTAGATAACACGCGGGAATACATTCAAAGCGTCAGCATGAACGGCAAACCATATTATGCATTCGGCGACAGGATGGTGATTCTGCCGAACCTCGGGAAAGAACGGAATAGCATTCGGATAGAGCTCGGAGACTCTCCGGCAGCCGAACCGAGACTCATCTATGCGTCGAAGCACGTGACCGATGTGTTTCGAAACGATCGCGAACTGCATGTGACCGTGCAAGCCAAGACAACTGCCCGTCTGGCTTTTTATACACATACGCCTGCGGTACTCGTACATACTGATCAACAAGAGTGGAACGGGAGCGGCGATCGACGCTTTTCCGCATCCATCGGCTCCGGCGGAACCGTCATTCTGGTTCAACCGGAGAGACATGCGTTCGGGATAACTTTTTCAAATGCAGCAATTAACGGATTCAACGAATCGGACGCCGGTTCCGAGTTACAAATCTCAGCCGGATCAACTACCGATCCGCAGATACGATTCGTATCGGATCGAGTGCCGGTAAGGATGACATATAACAATGCGGAAATCGGATTTACGGTGAGAGGCGCCGAAACGACAGTATTATTGCCGGCATCAGATACCGCCTCGATTCTCACGATACACTTCTAGAGCGACGGAGTATATTCATGACCATATCAAAATCAACTATCGCAGTTTTGCTGCTTGCATTATGTCTGATGTACGTTTTTATATCGTGTAATCAATCCTCCTCATCCGCTGCCTCCGATTGGAAACCCGAAACGGAGTGGGGTCACTGGCGTCTCGGTCACCGACCGGATTTTCCTTTTCTTGAAGTCAACAAATTCACGGTGACATTCGGAGCCGGCGCCCCTAACTTCGAAGCGGTTACCCGGGAGGAATTCGATGCGGCGGTACAACAGTCGAAAGAGTCGAACAGGAACTTTCATGACCGCGGCTATATCGTTCTGCGATATATGACCGCCTCGATCCACGGCAGAACGCCGACCAACCGGGACGAACCTCAGAAACAGCAGCTCGATTTGGTACAATTCTATCACGAGATGTGGGAAGAATTCGAAGATTATATCGGTCCCAAGCCTCCGGAGCAGGAGAGTCCTGATGCATGGATTACCGTACGGCCCGACGGATCGTTCCCGCACTATCGTTATGCACCGTACGGACAGGAGCGGACCGGCAGATTTGAAACCTGGGGGTGCCCGAATAATCCTTATTTCTCCCGACTTATGGAGGGCCGGATCCGATCTCAGGCGGAAACCGGAATCGACGGTGTCTATATCGATTGGACCCAGATGGCGGGAAAGACCTGCTACTGTACGTACTGTGAAAAAGAGTTCAGAACATATCTCAGCAAGCATCTGCCCCCGGAAGCAGCTCTGAAGAAATACGGGAAAGCCGATTACGAGAATGCGGGGCTGCCGACCACGAATACCGATCCGTTCTGGATGGAGTGGATTATTTTCCGGGGGCATACATTAGCCGAATTTCATAAGCGTCTCCGTACAGTCGCCCGTCTGCATTATCCCCATTTCATGATTTCGGGCAACGTATACGGGGGATTCGGGTACGGGGCGATTGCATACGACGCAGCAGGGAATATGGAGCTATTCGGCCGCGAGGGATATCATGATTTTATCTATTCAGAAATCCAGGAATATCTCGATACCGCGCCGCGTAAGAACGAAGACGGCGTGAAGATTTCAAACAGCCCATCATTGAAGTTCCTCACAGCCGCCGCCCATGGAAAACCGGTAATCGTATATGCGACAGAAATAACGCCCCCGATATTTCCCGACCCTACACCCCAATGTCTCGGAGCTATGGCTCAGATAAATATTGCGGAATCCGTTGCCAATCAAGCGATATTCCGGGAAAAACGTGAAACGCCTCCCGAGGCGACAGAGATCTATAATTTCCTCCATCGGAACGAAACCCACATCATGGGCGCACACAAGACCGGTACGCTTGCGATACTCGCTTCGATGAACCAATACTTCGCCCGCGAGCAAAGCTATACGTTCAGTCTTTCACGTGTTCTCGCCGACGCAGGGATAGCCCACGTACAATTCGTCGAGGACGACATACTGAACGGCAACATTTCGAATTTTGACGTTATCGTTTTGCCATACATTCCTCTTCTCAGTACCGAAAAACAGAACGCTCTTATCAGGTATGTGGAGAATGGCGGCAGATTGGTTATCCTCGGGAGAACGGGGGCCAAAAACGAACACAACGTCATGCATGAATCGATTGCGCTTGAATCTCTTTTTCCCGGAAGGAAATATCCCGATACGCCGGCCGATATCTCGGTGAAGAAAGGACTCGTCGGTTACATTCCCCTGACAATACCCGAATCAAAATTTCTGGTTACGGCAAAGCTAACGAGCGAGTTCACGACTTTCGGGCCGTCGATGGCGGACGTGTTCGCCGATATTCCGGAAGGATTTACACGCGGGCGAATCGATCCCGGGCTTCACGAGATTCTCGAGAGCGTATCGGAAAAAGCGGTATCGCTGCTCGGGGGTCATGTGTCCCGCCTGTATAATAATACGCCGTTTGTCGAACTATCCGTTATGCTGAATAAAAAGCAGAACAGTCTTCTGGCTCATCTTGTGAATTATAACGTCACCATCGACGGCGCCGTAACTCCGGCTCGAAATACGAAGGTGAGGATTACACTTCCCGAGGGCAAAAAACCGGGCGCCTTGACCTTCAACGGCAGACTGGGAGGTATGGAACCCGTCGAGTATAACATAACGGAGATCGATAGACGAAGTGTGATTGAATTCGAGGCCGATTTCGTAAATATTTACGGTCTCGCTGTCCTGGAACTTAAATAATCTTATCAAATCCTATGAATTACATTCTCATTATTCGTATATCCGCTCTCCTGCTGCTGAAGCTGATTCTTCTGAACGCAACACCAACAGCCACCGCTCAGGATGATCCGTCGGATATACTCCTTCGGAATTTCAAGCCGGTGCCGCTGCATAAGGTATCCGTGACATACGTGGAAAAAGCGCGCTATCCGGTCATCGACATGCATTCACATCCGTACGCACAAACCACCGGGCAGATCGACCAATGGGTTCGCAATAAGGACGAAGTGGGCATAGAGCGTACGATTATCCTGACCGGTTCGACCGGCGACCGGTTCGATTCCCTCTATGCGGAATATATGCGCTACCCCGACCGCTTTGAACTCTGGTGCGGACTCGATCTTAGCGGTTATGACAGTCCCGGATTTTCTGAGGCGGTGACTTCCGAACTGGAGCGTTGTGTAAAGGCCGGCGCAAGTGGAATCGGCGAGTTATCGGATAAAGGACAGGGGCTTCGTTTCGGCGGCCATTTCGCATTCGGTTTGCATCTTGACGATCCCCGGCTGGATATGGTGTTGAAACGCGCCGGCGAGCTGAACGTTCCGATTAATATCCATGTTGCGGATCCGATCTGGATGTATGTAACGATGGATTCGACCAACGACGGAATGATGAATGCGCTCAAGTGGCGTCTCGATGACCAGGAAGGTATCGTCGGTCACAGCGGTATGATCGACATCCTGGAACGCGCGGTACAAAAGCATCCCGGGACCATCTTTATCGCTTGTCATTTCGCAAATCTCAGCTATGATCTGAACCGGCTCGGCAGGATGCTCGACTCATATCCGAATCTGTATGCGGATATCTCCGCACGCTATGCCGAGACCGCAGTGATACCGCGTTTTGTCCGCGATTTTTACGGGAAATATCAGGACCGATTACTTTACGGGACCGATATGGGATTCAATACCGAAATGTACCGTACTACCTTCCGTTTGCTTGAAACGGAGGACGAGCATTTCTACGATCACACTCTTTTCTCATATCATTGGAGCCTGAACGGTTTCGGCTTACAGGATTCGATACTGAAAAAGATATACAGGGACAACACATTAAAACTA
>CAZBUK010000133.1:0-7869 GCA_964495085.1 uncultured Ignavibacteriales bacterium | reverse complement strand
AAATGTATTCCTCTCGATCGTTCCGTAGAGCTGTGCGTTCACTTTCACCAGCACGTCCTTCGGCGAGGTAAATTCGTCGGCATTGGATTGAAGGACCCCTTTCGTCAGTGTCATGTAAATCGCCGCGGGTACCCCCTTCCCCGAAACATCCCCAACCGCAATTCCGAGATTGCCGTTTTCGAAGTGCACGTAGTCGAAGTAGTCGCCGCCGACTTCCTGTGCGGGGATGCAAATCCCGGCAACTTCAAACCCGTCGATCGCCGGTGTCGTCTTGGGAAGCAGGCTCATCTGAACCGAACGCGCGATCTCCAGCTCCTTCGCCATCCGTTCACGGTGGCTGATGCGTTTGATGTGCGGGGGGATAGTATCCGGAGTAAATCTGAAATCCCTCCCCCGTAGAGAGGTGACACAGCCGAACAGGAACGGAACCGTCATCAATCCGGAAAACAGGATAGTCTGCGTCGAAAAGTATTCGCCCGATGAGGAGAATAAGGGAACCGCAAGATTCATTGCAAGAAATACAAAGTTTGCGGCAATCACAGTTACCAGATCGTATCTGATGAACACATATGAAAACCACAAGCCCGCAAGCATGACGTAGACGATGAAGAACGGCAGCGGGTGGTACATGGACAATGGATTCCACAGATTGACTGCCGCCAGTACCCAGATCGGAAGAGAGATAATCACCGCCGGGAGTGTTCTCTTCAATCTGTTTTTCAATGCCGTCAGGAGGAAAAGCCTGAAAACGATCTCCACCAGAACCGCGATCCAGAGCGCTTCGAAGATGGGTTTAACGGCGGGAAGCGCGGCTTCCGGAATTCCGTTCAGGGAGGTGATGTACGTCGTGATTCCCGCGGTGTCCTTGATGAGATACAGCAATCCCATCGAAACCGCCAATCCGAGAAAGCCCAATCCGTACCCCCGTACCAGCGACAATCCCAGCGGGCGCGCCGTTATTTTCCCTTTGAGCAGCGCATCCAGGCCCTTTAACTTGTCGCTCCAGTGGGTCCGGGAGTATGACTCCCCCACGCTCCAACCCGCGAATGACATCACATGCACGAAGGTGAGAAAGATGAAAACGTTCACGAAGAAGATGATCATCCGGACATTGAATCTGTTCATCGCACCGATAGATACTCCATTTCCGATGATCCGATAGATATTGACGAAGTCGAGAAATGCGATCGCGAACCCCGCGATCATGATGATCATCGCGTTGCGAATTCCCACCTCGCCCTCATGATATCTCTTCAGGAAGGTAAGAACGACGGCGAAAAACATCACAAAGATCGATCCGAGACTCAAAATATACAGAAACTGCATCTGTTCCTGTTCCTGATAATATCTTTGCATGAATGCGCGGGGCGCCTCAACTCTCATCGCAACCCGGCCGATTTCTTCTCCCTGAACGGTGACCAGGATTTTTTCCTCTAAACCGTAGCTACCCTCGATCTTCTGCCATTGGAAATCCCAATCGGTCCTGTGCTCGTGCCTTATCGAGGAGGCCAGCTGGAGGAAATATTCCCCGAGCGGTATGCCTCTCTCCACCAGATACTGCACGGCGAGATCGAGCGCGGATTCTTCGGGAAGATTGGCTCCGTAAGCGGTCGGCTGCAGGATGCGGCGAAAACCAAGCAGTCCGCCCGACGGATCCAGATATACCTCATATTCTTCGGGGGCAATACCCCGCGGCAATGAGCGGTCGTACAGATAAACGATCCACCAATGAACCGGGAGCTTCGAGGAGCGGGTGAACCTGTTCGAATCGCCGAGCGACAGGGTGTCCTGTAGGTATACGGTAACGGGGGTGTTGGAATTAAAGACGGCTTCGGACCGGAGTTTTCCGATCTCGTAACCGTTTTCTGTAAGTGTGTTACGGGCAATGCGGGCAATCTGCGCACGGGGAACGTCGAGAGCGACCGATGCCCCCGCGGAGACATTGTTTAGAAGAGAACCGTAGGTAATGACTCCCAGACCGATGAAAACGAGGGAGATGAGAATAACAGCAACACCGCTTTTTTCTTTCATGAGAGTATGGTGGAGCACATCTCCGGCGAACGGTTGTACCACGACACTGAATATACGAGCTAATATACTAACCGGCTTTGACAAAGTCGAGGAGAGGCTTCATATGATTCTCGAAATGCCGGCGCGTTCCCAGATTCATCCGATCGCGAAGATGGGGATCGCGGCCGACAAGAGCAAACGCGTCCTCCCGCGCGCGGGAAAGTATCTCTTTGTCGTCAACGAGAGAAGCCAGTTTTAATTCGGGAAAGCCGCTCTGCCTGGTTCCGAAAAATTCTCCGGGCCCCCTCAGCTTCAGATCTACCTCTGCAATCCGGAATCCGTCGTCCGTCGACTCAATGGTTTCGAGCCTGAGCATGCCCTTCCGCTTTTCTTCGTCGGCTGAGATCGACCGCGGCGAGGTGAATCCGAATTCCGCCTGCGATCGTCTTACCGGATTGAGATAGTGAACCGCAATGCAATACGACTGGCCGCTCCCCCTCCCCACCCTTCCGCGCAGCTGGTGCAGCTGCGACAGGCCGAACCTCTCCGCATGCTCGATTATCATGAGCGTCGCATTCGGAACATCGACCCCGACCTCGATGACGGTTGTCGCAACGAGAACGTCGATCAGGCCGTTCCTGTACCTGGTCATTATCTCCTCGTTCATCTCGCGGGGCATCCTACCATGAAGCAATGCAACGTTATGATCTCTGAAGGGTCCGCTCTGCAATTCCTCGAATCCCTGAGTGGCGGCTTTCAGGTCCGACTTCTCTGATTTTTCGATCAACGGATAGACAACGTACACCTGTCTTCCCTTCATCACCTCTTCCTGTGCGAACCGGTAAACCTTGCCGCGTTCCGATTTATGCCGCACGACGGTCTTGATGGGCTGTCTGCCGGGAGGCCGTTCATCGATGATCGATATATCGAGATCGCCGTACAGGGTGAGCGATAACGTGCGCGGTATGGGAGTCGCGGTGAGGATCAAGACGTCGGGATTCGTCGATTCGGTTCCGGGGATGGCAGCTTTTCCCATGAGCCGGAGCCGCTGCATGACGCCGAATCGATGCTGCTCATCGATGACGATCAGTCCGAGACGCCGGAAAACGATATTCTCCTGAAATAGAGCATGCGTTCCGATGACGAGCCCCGCAGTTCCGTCTGCTATCGCTCTCTCAACCGGCTGCCGTTCGGATTTCTTCTGACTTCCGGTCAGCAGATATGCCTGGAGTCCGAGGGGCGTGAGGAGCGTATTCATCGTCTGGAAATGCTGAAGCGCGAGAATTTCGGTTGGTACCATTAAGACCGCCTGATAACCGTTCTCGATCGAAATCAGAAGCGCGGCGAGCGAGACGACGGTTTTGCCGCTGCCGACATCTCCCTGAAGCAGCCGGTACATGGGGTGCGGGCGTTCCATATCGGAGGTTATTTCCCGGATCACGCGTTTCTGAGCAGCGGTCAGCGTATAGGGAAGTGATCCGACCAGCCGGCGGGCGAGATCGCTTTTTATCTGAAACGAAATGCCCGGGAGTTGTTTGGTACCGCGCTTCCGGTATGCGAGCAGCATCTGAAGGTAGAACAATTCGTCGTATTTAAGTCTCTCTCTGGATCGTTGCATATCCCCGACGGTCTGAGGGAAATGTATCGATCGAACGGCGGCGGGATATTCCGGCAAATCTCTTCGCTTGAGGATATCTTCGGGAAGATGCTCCTCAAGATGGCCGGCGAATTCCTCAACGACGGAGAGCATCACCGAACGGAGGGTCGCTCCTTCGAGACCTGCATCTCTCATTTCACCGGTCACGGTATATACCGGTAGTATTCTGCCGGTATTGAGCATCTTGTCCCAATCCGGCTCATCCGCCTCCTCGCGCATCCTGGAGTACAGGCGATCGAACGATGGGTGGACCATCTGCAATACGCCCTGGTAATCGGTCACGGATCCGGATATTGCCAGTTTATCGCCGACGTTGAATATCTTCTCCATGAGTTGAGGGCGCTGGAACCAAATACAGTCGAGGAAATTGCGGTCATCGCCGACGACCAGCACGAATCGATCTCTCTTCTTATAGCTCTTGACGATATCTTTCCCGCGAACCGTCGCGACGATTGTAACCTCCGTCCCCGACTCGGTATAACGCCACAAATCGCCGATACGGACTATGGAGCTTCTGTCGAGATATTTCCTGGGATACATTCCGAGGAGATCGCGGACGGTGACAATGCCGATCTCTTTCAATATCCGGGATCGGCGGGGACCAACACGCTTAATGTATTGTACCTCGGTTGCAAGGGGATTTGATGAGGTGGATAAGACCATACTGATATGCCGGGCGGCAACTGCCGGTTAATGTTCGAAACGAGCGTCCCGAGTCATTAAATCCTCGGTCGCTGCGTTCGGATCTTTATCTTCAAACAACATGCGGTATACCTCCGTCGATATGGGCATTTCAATCCCGAATTTCTCGGAAAGTTTGTATACCGACTTCGTAGTCGCCACCCCCTCGGCTACCATGACCATACCCTCGAGTATCTCCTTCAGCTTCCTTCCCTTTCCGATCTGCTCTCCGACGAATCTGTTCCTGCTGTGGCGGCTCGTACAGGTGACGATGAGGTCTCCGATTCCCGATAGTCCCGCAAATGAGTGCTCAGACGCCCCCATGGCGATTCCGAGCCGGGTGATCTCGAATATTCCCCTAGTCAGGAGGGCGGATTTGGTATTATCGCCGAATCCGATCCCGTCGGAAATCCCGGCAGCGATTGCGATCACGTTTTTCAGAGCGCCGCCCAGTTCAACGCCCCGCAGATCGTCGCTGGCATAGACCCGGAAATGAGGCGCCAGAAAGGCCTGCTGGACCTCCTTTGCGGTCTCTATGGATACCGAAGCCGCCACGACGGCGGTCGGGATATTCTGCGACACTTCCTCGGCGTGACTGGGTCCCGAAAGTATCGCCTGGCGTTCGTGCCGGATAGACGGACAGATATTTTCAAGGATCTCGGAGATGGTCATAAGCGAATCGTTCTCGATGCCTTTTGCGACGTTCACGATGATATGGCCGCCGAAATCGAACCTATCGATGTTCGTGAATACCGACCGGATGTACTGCGTCGGTATCGCCGCGACGAGCATCTCCGACCGAGCGACTGCAGCGTGCAGATCGTTGGTAATGTCGAGATCGAGTGGGATCGGTATATCGGGGAGGAACGCGGGATTGGTTCTGGTCTCGCGCATCGTCTGCGCGTGTTCCGGCTTGTAGGTCCAGAGAGTTACATTATGATTGTTCGAATAGAGCAGAAGCGCGAGGGTTGTCCCCCAGCTTCCGGCGCCCAGCACGGAGATTTGCATCGTTCATCCGGAAAGGTTACGGTTTGGGTCCCGGCGAGGTATCCGGCTCGTTTGTCCTTTTTCGCGTGCGACCGAACAGCGGCAGAGATGACAGTTTGCTTTCAGTACCTTTGATGAGGCGAATTATATTGCTGCGATGCGTGAACATGAGTAACGATGCTATGGCAAGGCTGAAATACACAAGTGTCCAGTAATCTTCTATCTCGACGTTGAAGACGTTCCAGCGGAAGAAAAGGGTAAGCGGGAAAGCCACCGCGGCGCTGATGGATCCGAGCGAGACGAACCGCGAGGCAATAAGCACCGTTAAGAAAACGACGCCGGAGACAGCGAACTCTATCGGAGCGATGCCGACGAGCATGCCGGCGGCCGTTGCCATTCCCTTCCCTCCTTTAAATCCCGCAAAGGCGGTCCAGACATGGCCGAGTATAGCCGACGCGCCCGCGATGATCTGCACGATGGTAATCCCTTCAAAGAATCCACTGCTCACGATCGGTATCGACTGATCGAAATAGAGCCGCGCAACCACTGCAACGGCGATATAGCCCTTCAATCCATCGAAGATAATGACTCCGACGCCCGGTTTCCAGCCGAGCACCCTGAACACATTCGTACCGCCTGCGTTACCGCTCCCGAAATTGCGGATGTCGATCCCGCGGAACCATTTGCTGTAAATGATACTGGTCGGTATCGAGCCGACCAGGTAACTGAGAATTATTATGAGTACTAATCGCTCCATCAATTCCCCGGTGAAGAGAGATGCTGCTCACCTGAAACGGCACAGGTGCAAATATGCGACCGGAACCGCACTGAATTTTCCAAGATAGTCAACGATGCTCTATTAATCAAGAGAGTGTACCGGCAGACCGACTGCCCGTGCACATATCCGGGCCACGGTGTGCCGGCACAGTGAACGAACGACTTTGCAGACGAACGCCGGATGGAAATAACGGGAGATACGTCGGGTTTTGTGAAGTTTGTATAGCATGTATTCCGGTTCGGGGATACCGCTTTCGGTATGCTTCGAACGGGATCCGGAGCAGGCCGATTCCCGAACGAATCAGCTTGCGTCTTCGAGCGCGTTCGCACCTCCGACAATTTCCATGATCTCCGTGGTAATTGCCGTCTGTCGTGCTTTGTTATAAGTCAATTGAAGCGTTCTGATGAGATCTTTCGCGTTTTCCGTGGCTGAATCCATCGCCGTCATCCGCGCTCCTTCTTCGGCGGCGTTCGATTCGAGGAGGATGCGCCACATGTGTGTGTCGAGGTGTTTCGGTATGAGCTGGTTGACAATCTGTTCCGCAGACGGTTCGTAGATATAATCCACATCGGCCTTTCTGCTCTTCCCTTCCGCTATTTCCGCCGGAGTAATCGGGAGAAATTGCTCGACGGTTATGCGCGGCTGCACGATCGATTTAAATTCATTATAGACGACATCTACCCTATCGAGCGTTTCGCGCAGGTAATCCTCTTTCAGTTCCTGTACGATGGACTGGGCGTCCTGGAATTGAAGGTTGCCGAACAATCCCGTGTGTCTGCGCTCGACCGTATAATCTCTTCTGTTGAAATAATCGAACGATTTTCTGCCGATGCAGATTATCTTCAGCGCGCCGCGGTCGTAGTATTCGCCGCAGGTGTTCCTGATGTGATCCACCGCAAATCTGATGAGATTCGAATTGAAGCCGCCGCACAATCCCCGGTCCGAGGTCACTACGACAATGCCGACGGTCCTCGTCTCGCGCGGTTTAAGGAGCGGATTGAGAGAGATGTCGACATGATCGACAAGATTTCCAAGAATGGACGCAAGTTCGAACGCGTAGGGACGCGCGGATAGAATCCGGTTCTGCGCCCGGCGGAGCTTAGAAGCAGCCACCATTTTCATTGCCTTGGTGATCTGCTGCGTTTTCTTGATTCCGCTTATGCGTTGCTTTATGTCTCGTAATGTTGCCATAGAGTCGGTATCAGGCGCTCGGTCGTTTATGCACTCTTTGTATCCTTAATGGAGACTTTGAACGAATCCGTAAACTCCTTCAGAATGGTATGGAGCTTGGTGTTCGCTTCATCGGAGATCTCCTTTTTCTCTGCGATGGCATCGAGTATGTCGTAATGCTTCAGGTCCATAATCTCGATCAATTCCTGTTCATATCGACGGATTTCACTTACCGGGATTTCGTCGAGATAACCGTTCGTACCGGCAAATATAACGATAATCTGCCGTTCGACCGGAACCGGTTCGTACTGGTCCTGTTTCAACAGCTCGACCAGACGCTGTCCCCGCCGTAATTGAGCCTGTGTAGATTTATCGAGATCCGATCCGAATTTCGCAAATGCTTCGAGTTCGCGGTACTGGGCAAGTTCCAGGCGAAGGCGTCCGGCGACCTTCTTCATCGCCTTGATCTGTGCGTTGCCCCCGACCCGCGATACCGAGATGCCGACGTTGATCGCAGGTCTGACGCCCGCATTGAAAAGATTCGGTTCGAGGTATATCTGGCCGTCGGTGATGGAGATGACGTTCG
>CAZBUK010000132.1:0-7901 GCA_964495085.1 uncultured Ignavibacteriales bacterium | reverse complement strand
AAGTGCATGGGATGTCGGTACTGTATGGTCGCCTGTCCCTTCGACATTCCGACGTATACCTGGAACGAGCGGCTGCCGAAGGTCACGAAATGTATCTTCTGCGCGCACAGGCTCGAAGAAGGGGGCATCCCCGCGTGCGTGGAAGCCTGCCCGGTTGAAGCGACGGAGTTCGGCGATCGCGACGAGATAATCGAGACGGCGAGAAAACGGATCGCCGACAATCCCGGCATGTATGTGGACTATATCTACGGCGTTGAAGAAGTCGGCGGAACTTCCTTCCTCTATATCTCGCCGGTTCCGTTCGAAGAACTGGGATTCCGGATGGATCTTATGAAGGATCCTCTCCCGATGCTCACATGGAAAGCATTATCGAAGATTCCGAATGTCGTCCTGGTCGGCGGAGCTACGCTCTACGGTATCCACTGGATTACCAGCAGACGCGACGAGGTATCGGCCTATGAGCAGAAGAAGAAAGAAAACCCGGACGAAGAATAAGAATTATTTAACTATCGAATACGGATATGGTAATGAATAAAATAAAAGAAATTATCGGGCCGCTGACCTTCTGGAAAACGATCATGTTCGTTTTGATCGGACTCGGGTTATATTCCGGATTGTATCGGTTTTACTTCGGTCTCGGTCCGGCCACGAATATGAGCGACACGTTTCCCTGGGGGATCTGGATCGGATTCGACGTCCTCTCCGGAGTTGCTCTCGCGGCCGGCGGGTTTACGCTCTGCGCGATCGTCTACATCTTTAATCTCAAGAAATTCAGGCCGGTAATCCGCCCGGCGGTGCTGACGGCATTCCTCGGATACATTCTGGTCGTCTGCGGTTTGATGTTCGATCTCGGCAGACCTGACAGGATATGGCATCCGCTCATTATGTGGAATCCCCGTTCGGTGATGTTCGAGGTCGCCTGGTGCGTGATCCTCTACAACGTCGTTCTGTTTCTCGAATTCAGCCCGGCTGTGTTCGAGAAGCTGCGGCTCCCGCGGGTATTGAAGATCATCAAGTCGATAACGATTCCCCTGGTGATCCTGGGAGTCATCCTATCCACGCTGCATCAGTCTTCGCTCGGCTCGCTCTATCTGATCGTTCCGCACAAGTTGCACGAGTTATGGTATACTCCGCTGCTGCCGGTCCTCTTTTACGTATCTGCAATCGCGGTCGGTATCGGTATGGTAACGTTCGAGTCGTTCCTCTCGAAACGCGCATTCAACAAACACCTGGAGATGGATCTGCTCATCGTGATGGCGAGGGTGCTGGCGGTCGTTCTGATGCTTTACGGCATTCTGAAGGTGCAGGACCTTATCGGCAGGGGAGCGATGGCTGCGGTATTTACCGCCTCGCTCGAGAGCATTCTCTTTCAGGCCGAGATGCTGATCGGTGTGCTCGTACCGATGGTCCTCCTGTTTATCAAACGGTTCAGGACGAGCGAGAAATCTCTCTTCTGGATTTCCTTTATGGTGGTGATCGGCGTCGTGTTAAACAGGCTGAACGTCAGCGTCACCGGCATACAGGCGGGTATCACGAGCGAGACTTACTTCCCGTCCTGGATGGAAATTTCTATCACCATGGGAATCGTCGCTGCCGGATTCGGAATTTTCACGCTGGCCGTCAAGTACCTGCCGATCTTCGAGCATAACGGAGAACCGACACCGCTGATCGAGAAAGGGACGCATCCCGCCATAGCAAGGGCGAGATGATCGAGTCACGGAAGGCGATCGGATACAATCAACGGGCACAAACGGGAAAGGATGCATCCGCACGATGCATCCTTTCGTCATAAAATAATGAAAACGTTCCGCAAAATTACAGGTTCGATAAGCTTCAAGCTGTTCGTCGTGCTGGTGGGTACGTTGACGATCGTGTCGATCATATTTACCGTATCCATCGTGAATACACAGACCCGCCAGATGATGGCGGTCGAGCTGCACAACGCGAACGCAACGGCGGACCTGATCCGCAGCTCGATCCACCATAGCATGCTGGTGAACAGGAAAGAGGACGCATACCGGATCATTCATTCGATAACCGACGAATCGCATGTGCTGAAGATACGGTTGTACAACAAACAGGGAGTTATTACGTATTCCACCGCGTCGGAGGAAGAAAAGGTGCAGGTGGATCTCATGGCGGATGCCTGCATAATATGCCACGATACCACGCCCCCGCTGGTAGCGATCCCGTACGAGAGCAGGTGGCGCATCATCGGCGAATCCGGAGCCCCGCGCATACTCGAACTGACTACGCCGATCGAAAACGAGCACTCGTGTTCGCAGTCGGGCTGCCACCCGAGCCCGGAGACGGTGAGCATTCTCGGTATTCTGGACGTTCTCATATCGCTTCAGCAAGTCGATGCCAGCATTGCCGAATCGAGAAGCCGGATGGTTGTCTCGTCGATATTCCTCATCGTGGCCGTCTCGTCGGCATTCGGACTGCTGCTTAGGATACTCGTCGGCCGTCCCGTTCGGAAGATGAAGGAAGGTACGAAGCAGATTGCGTCTGGAAATCTCGCTTACGAAATACCCTATAATTCCGGAGACGAGTTGGGAGACCTTGCCCGATCGTTCAACAAAATGACGACGGAACTCCGCTCCGCCCACAACGAGATCAAGCAATGGTCGCAGACGCTCGAGGTGAAGGTCCGGCTGAAAACCGAGGAGTTGAAGAAAACACAATCCCAGTTGATCCAAATCGAAAAGATGGCGTCGCTCGGTAAACTGTCCGCCAGCGTGGCGCATGAGCTGAACAATCCGCTCGAAGGAATACTCACGTATGCGAAACTGATTGCAAAAAGGATACGGAAGCAGGAGCAGATCGACGAGCGGACGCAGGATATTCTGAACGATCTCGATTTAATCGTAACCGAAACGAGCAGGTGCGGTACGATAGTCAAGAACCTGCTCCTCTTCTCGCGGAAGCAGGTAGGCGATTTCGAAACGTTTTCGATCAACTCGATAATCGAAAAAACCGTCAGACTGGTCGAACACCACCTCCGGATATCGAAGGTTGAACTCGAGACTGCGTATTCTTCGAATGACATGAAATTGTACTGCAATCCGAACCAGATACAGCAGGCGATCCTCGCGATATGCGTGAATGCGGTGGAGGCGATGCCGAACGGAGGGACCCTTAAAATTACCGCCGGCCGTGACGAGACTGCGGGAACGATTCGTGTGAAGATATCGGATACGGGAATGGGAATCGCCCCGGAAGACATTCCCCATATATTCGAACCTTTCTTTACACGCAAAACGGAAGGAAAAGGAGTCGGCCTCGGATTATCGATCGTCTACGGTATCGTCGAGCGGCATGGAGGGGAGATCGATGTGGAATCGAAAGTGGGAGAAGGGACGGTATTTACGTTGACTCTTCCTCAAACCGAACGTAAGATCCGTGAAGAGTCCTAAAGAGAAAAACATGACGAAAAAGAAAATGAAGATATCCACACTTAAGGTACGCGTATGAAATCTCCGGTATCTATCTTAATAGTCGACGATGAGAAAGTCGTCCGCGATTCTCTGGCCAAATGGTTCAGAGAGGACGGCTATACTGTCGAATCCGCCGAAAACGGCGCGGAAGCTCTGAAGAAATTGCAGACGCGGCGTTGGGATATCCTGCTTCTCGATATTAAAATGCCGGGTATGGACGGTATGGAGCTGCAGGAAAGAATACGCGAAGTCGATCCCGATCCCACGATCATTTTCATCACGGCGCACGCAACCGTCGACACGGCCGTCAAGGCGCTGAAGAATGGAGCTTTCGACTACGTCACCAAACCCGTCGATCCCGATTACCTCTCCCATCTTGTCGCAAATGTCATCAAGCATCGCGAGCTCGCCGATGAGAACGTAAAACTGAAGGAGCAGATAACCGAGATTACCGGGAGCGACGAGATTATCGGAGAATCCGCCGGAATGAAGAAGATCTACGGTTTGATCGAGAGCGTGGCCAAAACGGATACGACCGTCATGATCAGGGGTGAGAGCGGAACGGGCAAGGAACTCATTGCCCGTGCGATTCACAATCATTCCGCCAGAAAATTCTTTCCGCTGGTGACGCTGAATTGCGGCGGACTTCCGGAAGGAGTTCTGGAGAGCGAGCTCTTCGGTCACGAACGCGGTTCCTTTACCGGAGCGCATTACCGCCGGAAGGGAAAACTCGAACTCGCCGACGGAGGGACGCTCTTCCTCGATGAGATAGGGAATATCGACCGAAAAACGCAGATGGATCTGCTCCGCGTTATCGAGACGAAACAGTTCACGCGCGTCGGCGGTAATGAGATTATCAAGGTCGATTTCAGGATTATCAGCGCCACGAACAGGAACCTGGAAGAAGCGGTCAAAGAAGGATCGTTCAGGGAAGACCTATTCTACAGGTTGAACGTTTTCACGATCGAAGTCCCGCCGCTCCGCGAACGCGGCAGCGACCTCGTCATTCTGGCCGATTTCTTCCTAAAAAAATATACGGCATCCATGGGGAAAGCAATCAAATGCTTCTCGCCTGAAGCGCTGGATAAGATCAAATCGTACGCCTGGCCCGGGAATGTCCGCGAGTTGGAGAATGCGATCGAACGTGCCGTCGTCATCGGGACGCCGCCGGCGATTCAGGCGGACGTGCTTCCGTTTTCACTGCACGGAAAGCCGGAAGCCGAAGATATTCCCGCGGGATCGCTTGAGGCCGTGGAACGGAGTCACATTATCAGAATACTCGAGCAGCAGAATTGGAATATCTCCCGGTCGGCCGAAACCCTGAAAATCGACAGGGCGACTCTTTATAACAAGATACAGAAATACGGTTTGAAGAAACCCTCTTGAGTAAAGCGATTCGAATCTACAATTCTTCCGAGGTCGATTCCAGGTACTTCGAAGGTATTGTGAAAACGCTTGAACAGGTTTTTAACGTCCCCGCAGCGGCGTCGCATATTTCACTGAAACTCGACGACAACTACGACCACGGACGCGAACAATATAACTCGACGGGAATCCTCGCAAAGATCCTTCGGACATTCGATACGACGGATAAAACGATCGTTGTCGTGGACGTGGACCTCTATATACCAGTCCTGACCTTCGTCTACGGAGAGGCGCAGCTCGACGGGAGCGCCGCAGTCGTATCCACACACAGGCTGAAAAATCAGTACTACGGGCTGCCGGAGAAGGAGACGCTGCTCATCGAACGGCTGGAGAAGGAGATTGTCCATGAGCTGGGGCACACGTTCGGCATGTTCCATTGCAGGGACTACGAATGCGTTATGAAAGCTTCGACGTATGTCGAGGAGATTGATCTCAAGAAAAAGCACCCCTGTGCGCAGTGCTACAAGTTTCTGGCGAGCCGCCAATCGGAAAATATCTTCTCGTCCCCCGGAACCTGATCGGCATCGCCTAATTTGACTTCTCAGTGTTATATTGCCCATTTCGAAAATATTCCGTATTTTTAACCTTTAGGTTTCCGGTAGTAATCCATATGTATGGGGCCGTAGCTCAGTTGGGAGAGCGCTAGAATCGCACTCTAGAGGCCGAGGGTTCGACTCCCTTCGGCTCCACAAAGCGATAAGAAATCAATCTTGTCTGTACTTCCCTCAGACGGATCAGTTACCAACGCATCGGCGATGACGAGTTCGGGCATTAAACCCGGTGCTCCACAGAATGAATCATATCAGCCGGGGTACACGATCCGGATATTCCCAAGTATTACCGGATGTATACGCAGGCAGATTCAACTATTTGCCTCACGTTTCCGCGAAACGCTTTTTCCGATATCGGTCCAAGATTCGATTAACCTCCTGCTCGGCTGGTACATTGTCTGAATGTATTTCTTCGTACCTATTCTCTTTGGAATGGGGATTTTCTTCAAGACGACGGAACTTTTTAGGGCAATTCGTGTTATATCTTGCGTTCATGGTGAATTTTACGAACCAAAATAGATGATCGGAAAATACTACATACCAGTCGGCTTTCTTCTCGCTTCATTCACACTATCTGCACATAGTTCGGTTCAATCCGAAAATTATGCAGAAGTATCCCTGATTTCCGCCGCCTCATCCTATGAAGATCGATTTACCCTAGGGCTGCATTTCGTCATGCAGCCGGGCTGGTATATTTACTGGATTAATCCGGGTGATGCGGGAATAACCGTTGAGGCCGACTGGCAGCTTCCTGCCGGTTTTACCGCAAGCGATCTCCGGTATCCGGTTCCGGAAAAATTCGAATCGGGCGGTATTGTGTCCTACGGCTACAAGAACGAAATAGTTCTCCTGACGGAATTTAATCCTCCCGCCGGTTTTCATCCGGGCAACGGGGACAAACTAACTGCTGCTATATCGTGGATGGTCTGCCGGGAAAGCTGCTACCTCGAGAGCGGAACGGTCGACGTACCATTCCGGGAAATTCCGGTCAGAAAAGAGCTGATCGAGGCGTCGATCCGGTCGCTACCGGATAAACTCGATGATAACAGGATTCGAATCGTGGCTGCCACGGTGCGACAGGAAAGCGACCGCCGCATTATCGAGCTTCGCCTGGAAGGGACTGATGCCGGAAGCGTTACCGAATATTATCCGTATCAGCTGCACGACTTTGTGGTCAACCATGACGAGATTGAAATTAACGGCAATGTAATACGCTTTCCGGCCACACCGTATACCCCCGAAACGACGATCGATAAAATTGGAGGTCTGTTGCTTCTGAACGGAGAGGGATACGAGTTTGAAACCCGACTGGAGATGCGGCCATAACAATGTCGATGGTTATCCATTCGGGTGCAGCGTTTCCGATTTTCATCTTTTAGAAAAGTAGACAACATTCCGGTCTGAGACGTAAATCAATAGCATCGTGATTACGCAGACGGGGAAACGAGTTTTTATTTCTCTTTAATTCACCGACAATCACATCTAATATCATATGGAGGAAGTTACTATGAGGCGGAATTCTACACTTCGGATGACGATGGTCGCATGTCTCGCGATGCTTCTGAGCTTCGGGTTGACGGCGGCGGAGAACGCAACGGTCGGAGCGGCGGCTCCCGATTTCACGCTTACCGATCTGAACGGGAAGACGCACATGCTTTCCGACTACAAAGGAAAAGTGGTCGTATTGGAATGGACAAATCCGAACTGTCCGTTTGTTGTCAGACATTACGAAGATAATCTGATGACCGCGCTCCAGAAAAAATACGGGGAAAAGAATGTCGTCTGGTTCGCGATCAACTCAACGCACCGCGAGCACAGGGATTTCGAATCGGCAGAGAGTCTGACGAAGATATTCGACGGATGGAACGCCGCTTATACGGCCCAGCTTGTGGATGCCGATGGGAAAGTCGGCAAGATGTATAACGCCCAGACGACCCCGCATATGTACATCGTCGACGCCGAAGGCATCCTGTTATACAACGGAGGCATCGACGACGATCCGCGCGGCAGCAAGAAATTCGACGAAAGATCGAACTACGTCCTCGATGCGCTTGAAACGATTCTGAACGGAAAGTCGATCTCGACCTCGACAACACGTCCGTACGGCTGCTCGGTAAAGTATACGAAGGATACCTGAATTGCGGTCATGCTTCGAGTTCGCTCAGCATGACAACTATGTTTCTACGGGTTTATTATACGACACAATTTAATGTATCGTTGCATAGACGGGCATCGGGACGTTTGGTGCCCGTTTATTATTAATATTTAGGCGAATACATTGGTGTCCTAAATAATTATTAACGGAGTGAACATAGTGGAATATGGCATTGGAAAAGGTATTACTTTATGATACACAACCTATGGTTCCACTATGATTTATTTCTTCAGAAGCTTATGAAATTAGAGTAATCGCATGCATATATTCAGATATATTTTGAATTAGTGTTACTTTTCTTTTTGAGCCCAAAAAGAAAAGTAACCAAAAGAA
>CAZBUK010000131.1:3433-7901 GCA_964495085.1 uncultured Ignavibacteriales bacterium | reverse complement strand
AAAAGAAAAGTAACACTAATTCAAATATATCTGAATATATTCATGCGATTACTCTCATTTCATAAGCTTCTGAAGTAATAAATCATAGTGGACCCATAGTTTGTGTATCATAAAGTTATTCCTTTTCCAATGCAATCTTCCACTATGTTCACTTAGCCAATAATTATTTTGGACACCTATGACATGAAAAGGAAAATTATATGGGGTTGAGAGCATCGATATTCATCGTCATTGCAGTCTGCGTTTTTAACGGCCTTGTATACGCTCAGCCGGATATTCCGTCCGGGTGGCTCACTTATTTCGAACGGTCGGGATATCTCGAAACTCCCAGGTACGACGAGACCATAGCATACTTTAACAAACTTGCCGCCGCATCGAACTATGCGGTGATGCAAAAAATCGGTACTTCTCCGCAGGACAGGGATCTATACTGCATGGTTGTCTCGAGGGAGGGTATAAATACGCCCGAGGAGTTTCGCGCATCCGGAAAGCCGTCGATCCTGATCATCAACGGAATACACTCCGGCGAGATCGGCGGAAAAGACGCCTCGATGCTTCTGTTGCGAGAGATCCTCGTTACCAAAGAAAAGCAATACCTGCTCGATCATGTGAATCTGCTCGTCGTTCCCGTATTCAGCGTCGACGGCCATGAACGATTCGGTCCGTACAACCGTATCAACCAGAACGGTCCGAGGGAGATGGGATGGCGGACCACGGCGCAGAACTATAATCTGAATCGCGACTGGATGAAAGCGGACGCTCCCGAGATGCAGGCTATGCTCAAGCTCATTACCCGCTGGCTCCCCGATTTTATTATCGACACGCATGCTACCAACGGCGCGGATTATCAGTATACCGTCACCTACATCATGGATAATCCACGCAATCTCTATTCCGAAACGGGGAAGTGGCTCAGCGAGATCTTTATTCCCCATCTTGAACGGGATCTCGAAAAGCGGGGATACCCCGCCTTTCCCTACGTTTATATGCGCAACTGGTATGCGGGAATTGAGAGCGGTTTAAGCGGAGGAGCGACGCCGCCGCGTTTTTCAAACGGATACGCGACTCTCCAAAACAGACCCGGCATCGTCGTCGAAACACATATGCTGAAACCGTACAAAGACCGGGTCTTCGGGACCAAAGCGACGATCGAATCCGTGCTCGAATACGCGTTCCGGAATCCGAAACTCCTCGTAGAAATGAACAAACGCGCCGACGAGAAAACCCTGTTCGAGCTTCGCAGCGGAAGGCTCGACTTCCCGCTCGAATTCTCGCTGACGGAGGAGTACGAGTTGCGGAAGTTCAAAGGATATCGGACAACACGCGAGCTCCAGCCCGTATCCGGAGCGCAAGCGCTCGTGTATACATCTGAACCGGTCGAATACGATGTGAAATTCTACAACGATTTGATCGTAAAACAATCCGTCAAAGCGCCGCAGGCATATCTCATCCCCCGCGAATGGTCCGCAATCGTCGACCGGATGCGACTCCACGGCATCGAAGTGCACGAGCTTCTTCATGAAGAGACGCTGATGGTAACCCGCTTCAGGTTTCGCGACATTAGCTTCGCTCCGCAGTCGTACGAGGGGAGACAACGGGTCGACGTGAAGTACGAAACCTTTACGGAAACCGCAACCGTCCCTCCCGGCACTTTTATCGTTCCGACCGACCAGCGTACGATACGGATCATACTTCACCTGCTCGAACCGGGAAGCGGCGATTCGTTTCTCAGATGGGGATTTTTCAATTCGATATTCGAGAGGAAAGAGTATTTCGAAATGTACGTCATGGAACCGATCGCACAGAAGATGATGGAAGAGGATCCGACGCTCAAAGCCGCATTCGAACGCCGTCTGGCCGAGGACGAGGAATTCCGCAATGATCCGGCTCAGCGTCTGAACTACTTTTACGAGCGATCGCCCTACTTCGACAGCCAGTTCAACCTGTACCCGGTTATCCGCGTAGAATGATCTCCTTGACGCCATTTTGAATAACATCCGGTAAATACAAATATGAGTACATGCTTCCACGACTGTATTCAATTTTAACGGATTTCATAAAAGCCGGAAAAATATTCCCCGGATAATTGCATTCCATCGGAAGATAGCGTACTATTATATTTCAGATTCTGCAAAATGTTCAGATTAATTCCATACGGAGGTCGACGTGGGACAGTATATATTACTCGGGAAGTATTCGGCCGAAGGTATAAAAAATATCTCCGCGGCGCGGACGGGCGAAGGGACAAAGCTCGTTGAGAAACTCGGGGGAAAGGTCGAATCAATATTCGCCGTGATAGGCGAGTACGATCTGGTCGTTCGCTTGCAGCTCCCGGATAATGCGGCTGCTCTGAAGGCGTCCATGGAGCTGAGCAAATTGACGGGCGTATCTTTCGTCACGCTGCCCGCCGTGCCGGTCGACGAGTTCGACGCTCTTGCATCTAAGTAGCGGACGCAAACGCACAGGTATTCTGCAGATACGAGCGAACCCGAAGGTAGTTGCGAGGTCTCCCTCTTTTACCAATCGGGCGGATACTACCATTGACAATTATACGCACCATAAAGTACTGATCCCTGAGCATCGTAGATACATCTGTTTTCATTTGCGGTAACGGGGAATACTTATATACGTGAGTTATATGCCAGGGAGGAAACTATGGCCTTAACGTTCGAACCTTTCGCCGATGTCGTCGATTACCTGAATGTCAACACGAATATCATGCAGCGATGGTTTGAAACAATGCGGGAAAAGAGCACACGCCGGATTGAGAAGCTCGTCGATCTGGCAACGGGAGTCGGCACCATGGTGGGATTATTTTTCGAATCGCTGCCCGCAGAATGGCGGAAGCCGATCGTCACATGCGTCGACCGGTCGGTCGAGGCGCTTCAGCTGGCGCAGCAGCGGCTCGCTCCTCTACTGTCCCACAAACTGGAATATGTCTGCAGCGCCGTTGAGCAGTTTAATATGAAACCTACCTATGCCGATGTCGTCACGTTCGGGAACGGCATCCATTATCTGGATCCGGAAAAGCAGCAGCAGGTTATAGAACGTGTACGGGAGACGTTAAAACCGGGAGGCTGGTTTCTTTTTAATACGGCATTTTATAAAGAGGCGCGTCCGGAATGGACCCTGGCTTTTTACCAGAAAAAGGTAAAACTCGCGGTACAAACACTTATGGAGAACGGCGTCGCGCGTGTGAAATCGGAACGCCGTCCTACCTCGGCTGATTTTCTACCTCGGCAGCATTACGAGAATCTGGTTACCGAAAACGGGTTCGAGCTGACCGATGTGGCGGAATTCGAAGGACGCCTCGGACAAAAAGCGTGGGAGGCGATCAGCGGATACAGCGAATATGCATCCGGCGCACTGCATGGATATCCGCTCGAACAGGCAGCCGCTGCGCTGCAGGCCGCTATCCGACCCGCAATCGCCGAATGCGGAAGGACGGATGAAAACGGCAAACTCTATATATCGCGAAACTGGCTGGCTCTCGCTGCCCGCATCCGGTAGCGATAGCGGCCGTTCGATGAATTTTCTCCCCCGATTTTACACCGGTATATCCGGAGAAGAACGTCATTAAATTTTAAACCCGGCCGTCTTCAGGAAATTTTGCACGAGCAATCTCCCCCTTCGGCTGTACTCCTCTCGCATTCCGCCAAACGCAACACGCAGATCGTTCTTGTCGAGTCTGCCCAGATCCGGGTCTTCCTCTACCCACGCTTCAAACATTTCCGGTGTCAGCTCGAAATGACCTTGAAGACCATAGGCATTCGTGCCAATCTTCACGATCTGGTTCCGGCAGAACCGACCGACGGCGAGCAGCTTCATCCCGCTCGTCAGTTCCACCGTCTCTCCATGCAGATGAAACACCTCGAACGAGCGCTCCAAACCATCGAACAGCGGATCCCCCGATCCCGCTTCCGTAAGTTCGACGGTGAATCTGTTACCTTCGGGGTCGATGACTCCATGTTCCTTGACCGGACTGGACACGATGCTTCCTCCCGCCGCTTTCACGAGCAACTGTAAACCGAGACAAACGCCGAGATAGGGAATATGTTTCCGTAATACGTCGTTGATGAAGCCGAGCTCATGTGTAATTTTTTCGTTTCCATCGTTTGCGCTGTCGGGTCCGCCGAGAACGATAACCGCGCTGTACTGCTCCGGGGAAAGAACCGTATCCCCCCGACTCAAATCGGCAACGACGTATCCTATACCTTGCTCTCTGAGCACGGTTTCGATGAGTCCGGGTCCCTCGCGGCTTATATTCTGTAAAATGAGAATACTTCCGTTCATGATATGTTAATGCAAATGAATGAGAACTTTCATGGCCGGGCGACTGCTCAAGCGGATTAGTCAACCTGCGTCGTAATTTTCTTTAATACCGCCTTACCGCGTGGAGAGATCGTAAGATGATGTAATATCCCTTTGCGTCTTAGCGTCTCTACGTGCGCTTTTTCTCACGCAAAGA
>CAZBUK010000131.1:0-3333 GCA_964495085.1 uncultured Ignavibacteriales bacterium | reverse complement strand
CGCAGAGTCGCAAAGATTTTTAAAAATACTCTTATAAATGGAACACAGATGACACTGATCTTCACTGATTTTAATCTGTGTAAATCTCGTGCGTTTCTGTGTCATCAGTGTTCGATCTGATTTCGGGTGAATGAAGATGATATAATAACCCTTTGCGTCTTAGCGTCTCTGCGTGCGCTTTTTCTCACGCAAAGACGCAGAGTCGCAAAGATTTTTAAAAATACTCTTATAAATGGAACACAGATGACACAGATCTGACTGATTTACACTGATTATATCTGTGAAGATCTTGTACGTTTCAGTGTCATCAGTGTTCGATAGTGGTAGATAATCGTAATATGTAAACTATAAACCTCCAGACGGCTCTATCTTCCGACTTCTGATCTCTGACATCTGATTTCTGCCTTCCGCTTCCCTTAACCCTCCATATCGAGTACATAGTACTCCGCGAGATTCTCCAGCCCGGCCAGGAATCTTGACGGCTTGCTGAGTACCAGTCCGCTCTCGCGGTCGTAAATATTGAGCGGATAGCTCAGGAACAGGTGTTGTTTCGCGCGGGTACAGGCGACGTACATCAGGCGGCGTTCCTCGTCCATCTCTTCGTCCGATTCCGCGGCACGGTAGGAGGGGAAGCGGCCTTCGAGACAGAAGATGACGAACACGCTGTGCCATTCGAGTCCTTTGGCGCTGTGAATGGTGGAGAGGATCAGATGTTCGTTCTCAGATCCGGTTGCGGCGATATCGGCGACGCTCTCGCTCGGAGGCTCGAGAGCAAGGTCGGAGAGCAGTGAACCGAGCGAGCGATACCGTTCGCAAATGTTGCCGAACATCTCGAGGTCTTTCTGCCGCTTCCGGAAATCGTCGTACCGGTGTTTGAAGAGCGGCATGTAGTATTCGAGCAGGATGCTCACCTTGTCGGCGGGAGGGACCGAATCGGGCGCTACGGAGCGGACCGTGCCGAAGAGGTGCTCGAGTTTATCGGGATATGCGTTATAGGTTTTCCAGAACTTCGATGGCGTTCCGTCGCCGTTCGTCCGTTTTTGCAGGATGTCGCCGATTACCTTCTCGGCGGTGCGCGGACCGACTCCGTCGACGAGCGTGAGGATGCGGTTCCACGCGACGACGTCCCGCGGATTTTCGAGCACCTTGAGATACGCGACAAGATCCTTGATATGCGCAGTTTCCATAAATTTGAAACCGCCGTACTTGACGTAAGGTATGCCGGCTTTGTTGAGCTCTATCTCGAGGTCGAATGAGAGAAACGACGACCTGAAGAGGACCGCGATTTCGTCGAGGGGTACTCCTTCTTCACGAAGTTCCAGCGTTTTCTGGACGATGAATTTGGATTGAAAGTTTTCGTTCGCGGCGACGATGATTTGCGGCGGCTCCCCGCCGGGTCTGTGTGTGTAGAGTGATTTGGAATATTTATGGCGGATCGACATACAGGGTTAGCGATTGTGAGTTAGCGGTTCATATCGTCAGTATAGCGTTTTCGTGCCGGACAAAAATTAAGGTATGTGGAACCTTGCTCATAGTCAAGTCCGATTTTTGATATGAATCTAGAGTTCGAGAGACAGTTTTGTCCGGCATCCCCACTCCGGCAACGCACCCTAACGGATAACAATCGTTATTCCCGACAACCTATCCGATTACCCTGTCCGCTATTCGGACCCGATCCCTGTCTGTCGCTCCATTTTGATTTTTAAATATGAATATACTCCTATTCTGAATCGCATTGACCCGAAATTCTCACTTGTTTCGTTGCATACTGATCCGAACCATGCTCATGACTGTCCGCATGGGATAGGCCCCCACAATCAGCCGGCAGACGAGTAATACTTTTCTTTGTTTATTAAGAATCAGTTGCGTGCTATATGGAAACCGGATAACGGGTTGTTCTGGTGTAATTCAGCGATAATATTATTGATACAGGAAATTTATTTATGCATATTAGCCGGATACAACGCCTGATTGTGGTATTATCTGGAAACCGTATAGTTATAGTTAGGCCTAGCAACGATTGGAGGAGCACAATGAAACTGAGGATCGGTACGATCGTTGTTGCCATTTACTTGGGAGCCACGGGCTCTGCCTATGGCTTGGAGGGTCGCATCGTGAATGGAGAGTACCTTAGCCCAGAGAAACTGTTCCGCGTGAAGGTACCGGAAATGCGAAATCCGTTTATCAAGCAACCGTCCGCCATCTGGGATGAGCGGCGGCCGGACGGCGGGGTAGAAGTGAACTTCTCGGTCCTTGACCTCGGAGAAACATGGCGATTCGGCGCACGACCAGCGAGCTTTGCGGCGCCTGGGTCCCTCGGCGCTTTGAACGAGGTTTGTGCGAGCGAGTTAGAGAGGTGGACTAAGGCAGGCAAAGCGGAGTTGATTCTGGAAGAGAAGACGGACACGCCAGCCGGGACGGCGCTCGGATGCATCTACCATGTCGAAGCGGCGTCGATCCTGTTTGGGAGTCGAGGCGGAACAACCCCGAAACGCGAGAGCGCACTTGTCGGAGTCGTCGTAATGCCGGTACAGGAGGGCAAATTTATACTCTATGCCGTAGGTCAGTTCGACATGCCAAATCGCGGCGGACACTACACACTCGACACGGAGCGCGGACGCAAGAAGCTTGCAGAGCAGCATCTCCATCGCCTGCGAGAGCTGTCGTCGTCTCTCAAGCACCAGTGAACTGTTCATGCGCTACATGTCGATGCCTATCTGCCGGCTGCAGCCGACGCGCGGCTGAGCCGGGACGTTTGGCATAAAGACTTTTGAGATCTGAGGTGATCAAATGATGATGATTAAAGATCTACTTGGATTAACAATAAGAGCGCTCTGACAATTCATTCAAGCCGATGCCTCTTCGTGGCTCAGCTAATCTCAAGCGCTATGCCCCCGCCCTGATGAGTTCATCGAATGCAAAGGTTCTCTTCCCTGCCGTTATCTCGAGAATGATCTGTTTCATTTCGAACAGCTACGCCGATGAACCGCTCCTTCAACGGGGATTGGACATGTGAGAATGTATCACTGCCCAACCGTCATCCGTTTTGGAATATACGAACGACCATGCAAATCTCCCCTCTATCGTTCGTCCGTCACGTACCTTCGCCGTGAAGGCGCCCGAAACGGTCAGGAGCGCAGCGTTATCCGCCAATACGGTTATTCTCTTCTCCGAAACATGCATAACCTGTGACTGGGTCCTTGCTATACCGGCTCTGTAGTCCCGCATGAGCTCTTCAAACGTGTCGAAGTAATTTCCGTTATCTATAAAACCGGTTCTCCGGGTATCGTCGACATATTCCATGATGCCCGATATATCGAGCCGCTCGCCTGC
>CAZBUK010000130.1:0-8119 GCA_964495085.1 uncultured Ignavibacteriales bacterium | reverse complement strand
TAAGAAATACTATGATAAAGAATGGCCTTTTATAGACTATCCGGGGAAAAATGAATGATTTGCATATCAGGTCAAGATCGGAGTGAAGGTGTTTCTGCTTGTAGGAGGATTTGAATTGTTACACTGGTCACGGTGAGTTTTCAGCCAATCAATACCGTGCTCGCAAATCCTGTTGAGTCCTTAAGATACGAATGGACGAAATCCCGCTCGGGCGGGATGGAGTCCCTTAGGTATGAAAAAAACGACACCCCGCCGATTGCGGGGTTGATAACATTCACCCGTTACAGCATGGAGATACGGATATGATCGTCCGGTTTTTCAAAATCGCCTTCAGAACCTTTCGCGCCAAAAAGTTGTATGCGTTTATAAATATATTTGCGCTCAGTCTCGCCATGGCGATCGCGATCGTCGCTTATCTCAACTACGATTTCGCGCGCGGTTTCGACAGGTTTCATGCTCATGCGGAAGAAATCTACGTCGCCCGATCGGTTATTCTGCTCAACGACCGGGAGATAGCGTACGGGATCACCCCCCGGCCACTCGGACCCGCGCTCATCCGCGACGTCCCCGGGATCCGGCACGCTGCGCGGGTGCTCTATTCCATCGGTGCGCTCCGCTTCGAAGATAAAATCTTTAACGAACAGATCTACTTCGTCGACAAACCGTTCCTGGACATGTTCACCTTCCCGGTGATCGCGGGTTCGGAAGCGGCACTCAATGAACCGGGCCGGATTCTCATTACGGCCCGATTGGCTCATAAATATTTCGGATCGGCGGATGTGCTCGATAAGCAATTGACGCTCTCTTACGGCAGCGGTACTTCGAAAACCTATCTGATCGGCGCGGTCCTCGGCGATATACCGGAGCAGTCCTCCCTGCAGTTCGATGTGCTCCTTCCGTATTCCGAACTCCTCGAATTGAGCGGAACCGCAGAAGATACATGGGACTTATGGTCGAACGAAACATTCGTGCAGCTGCTCCCTTCGTCGGACATCCGGGAGGTTACCGCCCATCTCGATGCTTACATCGCACCGCAGAATGCAGCACTGCCGGACCTGCCGGTCGTGCGGTTCTACTTCGACCATTTTCCCGAAGCCGCCGGCCGCGCACGCTATCTCCGTGCGGATATGCTTCGTGAGGGAATCCACCCCGCCGCAGTGCTCGGACCCTCGATCATCGCGATTCTGTTACTGTTGACGGCTGCATTTAATTTCATGAATACGTCGCTTGCATTCTCGGGGATTCGGTTAAAGGAAGTCGGAGTCCGGAAAGTGCTTGGAGGCGGAAAGTGGCATATAGCGGTACAATTTTTCAGCGAGAACCTGTTGTTGTGCCTGGTCGCTCTGGCCATCGCGCTGGTTCTTGCAGAATTTCTCGTGCCCGCCTACAGCAATCTCTGGAGTGAAATCACGCTCGAACTCAGCTATGCGGGAAACCGGGGACTGCTCATCTTTCTCGCGGGAGTTCTCATCTTCCTCAGCGCAGTCGCTGCATCGTATCCGGCGTTCTTCGTCGGCAGACTGAAGCCCGTCGATATATTTCAGAATAAGATACGGTTGTCGGGCTCGCATTGGATCATAAGGACGGTACTCATATTCCAGTTCGCCGTTTCCTCGATGACGATCATCGGCGGGGTCGTCTTCACTCACAATGCGTCGTATTTTGAGAGTATCGATCATGGTTACAATCCCGAACAGGTGATCGGTGTACCTCTCCAGAGGACAGGGATCTTCGACGCATACCGGCACGCGGTCGCGCAGAATCCGAACGCGCTCGGCGTCGCGGGAACCCAGCATCAGCTCATTTACAACAGTCTGTCGCTGCGCGCCTCGGCTGAAGGTCGGGAGTTCCCGGTTGCCGTACTGAACGTCGGGGAAGATTATCTGCATACCATGGGATTAAATCTTCTGAGCGGCAGGGATTTCGACCCCGATCTCGGAACGGATATATCAGAATCCGTCGTCATCGGCGAGATGGTTGCGAGAGAATTGGGCTGGACCGACCCCGTCGGAAAACAGATTACGGTCGATTCGCTGCGGTACAGCGTGATCGGGGTCGTGCAGGATGTGTACAACCGCGGACTCTGGAATCCCTCCGATCCGGTAATCCTGCGGATGGCGGATCCCCAGCACTACCGCTATATGGTTGTCCGCACATCGCTCCCCAATCTGAATGAAATGAACGAGTTCCTCAGACGCGAATGGATGAGGCTGAGACCGGATATTCCGTACGAAGGATTTTACCAGGATGAATCGGTACGGGACGCGATCAATGTCAACGCAAGCATAAAGCTCGTCTTTCAGTATGTATCGTTCACCGCTATCTCCATCGCCTCGCTGGGATTATATGCTCTCAGCTCGCTGATCATTCTCAGACGAACAAAGGAGATCGGAATCAGGAAGGTCCTCGGTGCGGGAGTACCGACCATCATGAAACTGCTGAACAGGGAGATCGTTATCATACTTTTCATCGCTTCCTGCGCCGCGGCAGCCGCCGGATACTTTTCGGTCGGCACCCTGCTCGAAAGCGTATTCACCCATCACGTCGAGGTGACTGTCTGGCACCTCGTCCTGGCAACTCTGCTGACCTTCATCGTCGGATTGATCACAGTGAGCACGCAGGTATTGAAAGTCGCAACATCGAATCCCGTCGATGCGCTCAGATACGAATAGAGAATCCAGTCAAACATTATTCTGAAGGTATCGTATGATAAAAAATTTCTTCAAGGTAGCGTTCCGGAATCTGATCCGCCAGCGCGGATACACGGTGATCAACATCGCCGGACTAGCGGTCGGCATCGCGTGCTGTCTCATGATCTATACCTTCGTCAGGCACGAATGGACGTACGACCGGTTCCACGACGATGCAGATCGCATCTACAGGGTAATCCAGCATGAGAAAGAGATGACCCGCGACGCGTACTGGTTCGCGACCACGCCCGTACCGCTCGGACCGACCCTTCGGGACATGCATCCCGAGATCGAGGCGTTTGCACGTATATTCGCCCGTACGGTCGTGATCAAGGCGGGTGATGAGACCTTTACCGAACGCGTGCATCATGCCGACCCGTCGATTCTCTCGATATTCTCATTTCCGCTGCTTCACGGAGATCCGGCAAGCGCTCTGGAATCCGTAAATTCGATCGTCATTACGGAATCGACGGCCCGTAAACTTTTCGGGAGAACCGACGCCGCGGGCGAGCGCATCTCGGTGCAATTCGGGAATAAATTCCTCGATTTCTTCGTCAGCGCCGTAGCCCGCGACATCCCTACAAATTCGAGCATCCGCTTCGATATGCTGCTTCCTTACGCTACGCTTGCCGACTTGTTCTCCGAACGTGCGCTGCAAACCTGGGGTATCATCATCAACGAAACCTACTTCAAACTCGCTCCGACCGCAGACCCGGCCGAACTCGAACGGTCTATAACCGCATCGGCGCTGACGTACTATAATCAGGTATTCGAGGAGGACCTCGTATATCTCTATCTTCAACCGGTTACCGACATACATCTGAATCCCCGCTACAGCGACGGAATCGAGGCGACGAGCAGTCCGATGTATTCGTACACGCTCGCGGGAATCGCGGTACTCGTGCTGCTAATCGCATGTATCAATTTCATGATCCTCGCCGTCGGCAGATCGATGACGCGGGCGAAGGAGATTGGAATCCGCAAGGTGCTCGGAGCGCACCGACTAGACGTACAGCGCCAGTTCTGGGGAGAATCTGTCCTCTTGAGCATGATCGCGGCGATTTTCGGCATTGCTCTCGCTGAACTGTTCCTTCCGACATTCAACGTGCTTGCGAACGTCCGTCTTTCGTTCAGCTACGATGCGATTACGATCGCAACGCTTCTCACATTGACGCTGATCGTCGGTACCATTGCGGGGAGTTATCCCGCCATCATCCTGTCGGCCTACAGCCCGATCAGCGCGATGCGCGGCTCGAAGCTTATCCGGGGCAAGGACTCGATCCGAAGAGCGATGATCGTCACGCAGTTCGCAATCTCGGTTTTCCTGATCGCCGCCGCAACGATCATGATCAGACAGCTCGATCACATGCGCTCGACCGATCTCGGCTATACAAAGGAACAGGTCGTTGTCGTTCAATCGGGAAGGACCGGCGAGGAGAGCGAGCAACTCCTCGGGCTATTCAGGACCGAACTAGCCGGCATCCCGGGGATCGTCGACCTGAGCGGATCCGCCGCCACTTTCGGAAAACAATGGGCGAAGCTCGGCTATACCGCCGTCGACGGATCCTACCGGGAGTTTTACGGCACGACGGTCGATCATGCATTCATTCCTACGATGGGCCTCGAAATTACCGCGGGAAGAAATTTTTTACCGGACAATTCAGCCGACCTCTCTGAAGCAGTCATCGTGAACGAAACCTTCGCGAGACAATACGGATGGGATGATCCGTTGGGTCGGAGTCTGCCCGGTTCACAGTTTCCGACACACCGGGTTATCGGCGTCGTGAAGGACTTCAATTTTCAATCGCTCCATACGCCGGTTATGCCTCTCCTGCTTGCACTCACTCCCGCTCCCATCGCAGGCGGCATAGAGAACATCGACGGCGGTGCCGTGACGGGGAAACGCTGGATCAATGTCCGGATACGCCCGGAAAACGTACCTTCGACAATCCATGCGATCGAACAGGCATGGGAGTCGGTTTCGCCCGGACTACCGCTGCGCTTTACCTTCCTCGACGACGACATTCAACGACAATACCTTGCAGAGGAACGTATGGGCCGAATCGCCGGGTACTCGGCGGGACTTGCAATCGGGATTGCCTGTTTGGGATTATTCTCGCTTGCGGCGTTTACCGCTGAACGGCGAACAAAGGAAATAGGCATTCGCAAGGTATTGGGCGCATCGGTGAACGGGATCGCCGGTATGTTCGTGATGGAATTTATCAAGCTGGTGATCGTTGCCGGACTTATAGCCGTCCCGTTCGTCTACTTTATCCTGAGTGCATGGCTGCAGGATTACGCATACCGGGTGCAGATAGGATTCGGTACGTTTGCGTTCGCGATTTCATGCGTTCTGCTCGTTGCGTTACTCGCGGTGAGCTATCAAACGATACGAACAGCGCTCGCAAATCCTGTTGAGTCCTTAAGGTATGAATAGTACTGGATGTGGGGATTTAGAAGCAGGAGACAGAAGACAGGAGTCAGGAGACAGAAGACAGAAGACTGAAGACGGAAGATTGAAGGCGGAAGACTGAGAGCGGAAGACTAAAGGCGGAGGACTGAAGGCGGAAGACAGAAGACAGAAGACGGAAGACAGAATATTAAAGCAAGAGGCAGATGTTATGTTTACAAATTATATCAAAACCGCAATTCGAAATTTCGCGAGGCACAAGAGCTCGTTTTTCATAAACGTTTCCGGACTCTCCATCGGACTTGCCTGCAGCGTCCTCATTCTGCTCTGGGTGCTCGATGAGGTAAATATCAACCGTTTCCACGACGACCTCGACCGGATATACCAGGTAATGGAACATCAGGTTTACGCGAACGGCAACATATTCACTACCCAGGCAACGCCGGGTCTGCTTGCCCCTGCATTGGTTGAAGAGATCCCGGAGATAGAGTATGCGGCGACGCTTTCATGGAGCATCCAGTACCTGTTTTCAGAGGACGACCATTCGATTAAAACCGGTGGCATATATGCGCGGCCGGATATATTCAGGATACTCACCTTTGATATCCTTGCGGGCAATCCCGAGCACTGGTTGAAGGAAACAAATTCCGTCGTCATCTCGGACGAACTAGCGGAAAAGCTGTTCGGAGATCGTCCGGCGCTCGACCGCACGGTCACGGTCGACGGCTCGACTCAGTACAGGATAGCAGGAGTGTTTAAGAAATTCCCGGCGACATCGACGCTGCAGTTCGACTTCATACTTCCATTCAAGGTATTCGAAAATAATAATGCCTGGACAACCAGCTGGGCGTCGAACGGACCGCGTACGCTGGCGAAGCTTCGCAAGGGTGCGGATCCCGCCGCGGTGGATGACAAGATCAAAGATTTTATCAAGGAGCGGAATGAGGGCTCGGTGGTGGATCTTTTTCTGTACCCGTATGCCGATCTCTATCTGTACGGGCGATTCGAAGAGGGTCGGGCGGCGGGAGGACGGATCGAGTATGTGCGTCTTTTTTCGATCGTCGCATTATTTATCCTGCTTATTGCCTGCGTGAATTTTATGAATCTCAGCACCGCCCAATCGGCGATGCGCGCGCGGGAAGTGGGCATACGCAAATCGATCGGCGCGGGAAGAGGATCGCTCATCGGCAGGTATCTCGGCGAAGCGATCCTGATATCCTTCTGTGCGCTGATCCTGGGACTGATCCTGGTGGAGCTGCTTTTGCCGGCGTTCAATTCCCTGACGGGGAAAGAGATCACGCTCAGAATCCTGAATCCTGCCATGATCCTTATACTTGCAGGCATCGGTTTAATTACCGGAGTCGTCGCCGGAAGCTACCCTGCGTTCTATCTATCCGCATTCGATCCGGTCAGAACCCTGAAGGGGGAGATACGGTCATCGACACGCGAGGTATTTACCAGGAAGGGACTGGTCGTATTTCAATTCACCCTCTCGATTGTGCTGATCGTATCCACGATCCTGATCCATCGACAGGTTCAATTTCTGCAGACGAAGCATATCGGGTATAAAAAAGAGAATCTGATATATTTTCCGATCGAAGGAGCGCTGCATGCTAATTGGGAATCCTTCCGGCGCGAGGTGTCGGCTCTCCCGGAGATTTCCGGCATCTCGAGAGCAAATCACCATTTCCTGGGAAGAAGCAGCAATACCAGCAGCATTAGCTGGCCCGGAAAAAACCCCGACTCTCCCGTACTCTTCGAATCTATGATGGTGGATTTCGATCTTATCGAAACGCTCGGTTTTGAAATCCATGGAGGACGCTCATTCTCCCGCGAATTCGGCGCAGATTCTGCAAGGATAATCATCAACGAAACCGCGGCAAGAATTATGGAGATGGACGATCCGGTGGGAAGATCCGTCACCATATGGAGAAATGAATTAGAAATAGCGGGCGTCCTGAAGGATTTCAACTACGACCACCTCAGGTCGCGTGTGGAACCGCTCTTTATGATGCTTGATCGTCAAAACAATTGGATGCATGCGGGCTATATACGCGTTCAGACCGATGATATTAAAAGTACGCTACAGCGCATTCAACTCATTCATGAATCTGTGAATCCGGCTTACCCGTTCGACTACAGTTTCGTCGACGATAGGTACGCGAATCTGTACCGAAGCGAAATGCGAATCGGTAAACTCTCCAATTACTTTGCTGTATTCGCGATATTTATCTCGTCTCTCGGATTGTTCGGCCTGTCCGCTTTCACCGCAGAGCGGAGAAAAAAAGAGATGAGCATCAGGAAGGTACTCGGTGCGACGGTGACCGGACTGGTCGGATTGCACGCTAAGGAATTTCTCAGGCTGATCCTGCTCGCGGCCGTTATCTCGGGACCGGTATCGTACTATATCATGCATACCTGGCTTCAGGAATTTGTACATCGCATCGAAATCAGCCTGTGGGTGTTCGTCGCTGCGGGCGGATTGGCAGTTGCAATAGCCGTCATCACGGTGAGCTACCAGGCGATCAAAACCGCTCTCTCGAATCCGGTGGATCATCTCAAATATGAATAGAATAAAATATAAGAGGACGACATACCACATATCTGCGGAAACAGATCCGGACGCTAAATAACCGAACCAACAACGTACGAAAGGCGGATACAATGTCAATGATGATACATGCGGTGAGCTGGTTTGAGATTCCAGTTTCAGACCTTAAGAGAGCGAAAACGTTCTATGAAACGATATTCGGCATAGAACTCGTCGATCTGAGTATCCAGGAAGTCGACATGGCAATGTTTCCGACTGAACCCGGCACCATCGGCGGTGCGCTCTGCTTTAATGCGGAGTTCTATATTCCCTCCACGACCGGAACGACAGTCTACCTGAATGCGAATCCCGATCTGCAGGTCGTATTGGACCGGATCGAAAAGGCGGGAGGAAAAATACTGGTTCCGAAAACCCGGATAACCGAAGAGTACGGATATATGGCGGTTTTTCTGGATACCGAAGGAAACA
>CAZBUK010000129.1:0-8298 GCA_964495085.1 uncultured Ignavibacteriales bacterium | reverse complement strand
TAACCGGCGAGAATTTCTCGGGAACGCTCTTAACCTATACCGCCACTGGAACAATTACACACGAAGGTTCACCGTTGCAGGGTGTAACGGTAGCAGTAACCGGTGGACATACACAATCGGTAATCACAAATTCAAACGGCGTCTTCACTCTCACGAATGTCCTCTACGGCTCGACAAACATTGCTATTGCTCCTTCGCTTGCCGGTCACAGTTTCACACCCGCGAACAGAACTATCAATGGACCGGTGACGTCAGATATTACTAATCAAAACTTCACCGCGACACAACTGGCCTACACCGTATCGGGAACGATCAATCATGAGGGATCTCCGCTTCAGGGAGTGACGGTAACCGCATCCGGGGGACACAGCCAGACCGTGACGACAAACTCAAGCGGGGTATTTACGCTCACGAACGTTGTCTATGGTACGACAAATATCACCTTAACACCCTCGTTGACCGGTCACAGCTTCATGCCAGCGAACAAAACCATGAGCGGACCGGTAACAGCAAACATAACGGGTGAAAACTTCGCTGCGAGTCTGCTTACATTTACGATATCGGGCACCGTCATTAAGAACGGTTCGGCACTGCAGGGTGTAACTGTGACTGCAACCGGCGGACATACGCAAACGGTCACAACAGCCGCCAACGGTCAATATAGTTTCACAAACGTTCTATTCGGCACCACGAATATCACAATTACGCCGGAACTCACCGGCCACAATTTTGATCCCGCCGGATTATCCGTTACCGGACCTGTAACTTCCAATCTGACCGGAAGAAACTTCACGGCATTTCTGAATACATATACCATCTCCGGAACAGTAAGCGGCGATACTCAGGCAGATGTTACCATCACCGTTTCCGGCGGACATTCCACATCGACACAGACCGCTGCGAACGGAACCTACACCGTCAACGATATTCCACAGGGCTCGACTATAATGGTGACACCGACGAAAACTGGATTCAGTTTCTCGCCCGCTTCCCGACAGCTCTCTCATGTTACCTCAAATCAAACCGGCCAAAATTTTAACGCAGTGCGATGGAGACTGGACTTCAGCAACCAACCGCGCACGACCGAAGCGGGGGAACCCATCGAACCCTCGGTTGCCGTGAGGGTTCTCGATTTAAGCAATAATCTCGTTACCGGCTTTACCGGCCAGATAACGGTTACCATCCAGAATAATCCGTCGGAAGGAACTCTTTCGGGAACGACCCAGGTCAATGTCGTCAACGGAACCGCAGCTTTTTCGAACCTGCGCATCGATAAGGCCGGAGAGGGATACACACTGAGAGCAACCTCGACAGGTCTGACCGCTGCCACGAGCGCCGCCTTCTCGATACTTCCGGGCGCAGCCGTCTCCCTCATATTCGCTCAACAACCTTCCGATACAAATGCCGGCGACGACTTCACGCCGTCCGTCAAAGTCCATGCGCTCGATTCATTTGATAACATAGCAGCCGCTTTTTCCGAAGAGATAACTCTTGCGCTTGATTCGAATCCGGGAAACGGCATGCTCATCGGCGCTACGGTTAAAACGGCAGAGAACGGTATCGCAATCTTCAACGACCTCGGCGTCGATAAGACCGGTGAAGGGTATACGCTCCTGGCAATAGCATCCGGAGTAACCGAAGCTCTCAGTGCATCGTTTTCAATATCGCCGGGTGAGCCGTCGAAACTTGTAATTACCGATCAACCGTCCGATGCGCAAGCCGATGCGGTTATCACTCCTCCCGTCAGGGTTCAGGTTCTCGACTTATATGATAATGCGATTCTGGAATTTGCCGGATCGGTATCCGTCGATCTGCACTCGAATCCCATTGATGGAATTTTGTCGGGCACGACGGAAAAATCCGCCGAGAACGGAAGTGCAACATTCGACGATCTGCGTATCGAGAAAGCAGCAGCTGGATACACGATCAAGGCGGAGTCGCCCGGATTGGACGATGCAATCAGCGAGGAATTCGATATTTCTCCCGCTCAGGCGGTTAGTCTTTCGATGGTTTCCGGCGACGAACAGCTTGGCTCCATTCACACACCGCTTCAGGAACCGTTTATTGCCATTCTCCGGGATGAATTTCACAACCCCGTCGCCGGAGAGAGGGTAACATTCGTCCTAACCCTCCAACCCGATGATGCCGAGTCTTCAATCGATACTCCGACGGTATCGACCGGTGAGGACGGTCTGGCATCGGCGTTTCTGATACCCGGGAGTAAACCCGGCATATACCGGGTCAACGCTACTTTCCCCGGATTAGCACCCGTATCTTTCTCGGCGACCGTGCCGTCATATACAATATCCGGGACAGTTTTAGAAGCGAATAGCGGACTACAGGGAGTGACGGTAACCGAAAGCGAAGGATTTACGCAATCGGTAACAACGGACAATGACGGGAATTTCATTTTTACCGGAATTCCGCGGGGTGCAATAAGGATTGCAATAACACCTAAGCTGGAAGGATACGGTTTTATACCTGCGAGTGTTCGAATCGAAGGTCCGGTCGAAGATGATATAGGCGCGCTGGAGTTTCAGGCAACAGAATTCACGTATACTATTTCAGGCAGGGTGCTTTTCAACGGATCGGGAGTGAAAGATGTCAACGTGAATGCAACCGGTGGACACAGCGCAACAGTTCAGACCGATGAACATGGAGAATATATTTTCACAAATGTTGCCCACGGCGCAGAGGTTGTTTCCGTTAATCCAAATCTTCCCGGTTATAGTTTCCTTCCGCCGATGCGTACCGTGCCCGGACCGATCCTCGACAATGTTCGCTTGAACGACTTTACCGCACAGGTCCGGATATATTCACTCTCCGGAAAAGTAACACATAACGGATCCGGATTGAACGATGTTACGATTACCGTAGCCGGTGGTTTTCAGAATTCAGTGTCAACAGGCCCGGACGGTCGATACTCGGTCGGCAACATTCCGTCCGGCATAGAGAATATCACCGTTACTCCGGATAAAACAGGGTATCTATTCAATCCCGATACGACGGAAATAACGGATCCCGTCTCGGACGATATCGTCGACATTGATTTCGTTGTCACTCCCCCGCCGGCACCCGTATCCGTGTCTCCGGAAAACAACGCGGATGGCGTACACACACGTTTAACACTGACGTGGTATATAGTCGAAAGCGCGACAAGTTATGATTTGGAGGTGAGCGATGATAAGTTGTTCGCCGGCGAGCCGATGGTTTCGGTCAGCGGACTTGAAGTAACAAGTTACGAGATCAGAAACCTGTCGGTCGGACATACTTATTACTGGCGAATTCGTTCTGAGAATCTGGGAGGAATCGGTTTATGGTCGGGCACCCGGAATTTTACGACAACCACATCGGTCAAGTCCATTGCAATCACATCGCCCGCAGAGGGTGAGATCTGGAAAGAGAACGATACGTATATGATCCGATGGGAGAGTCAGGAGGTCGATAGCGTCACCATCGAATATAGTATCGATAACGGCTCGATCTGGAATCTCATCGTTTCATCACTGAGCGCGTCTATACCGAACTTTGCATGGACCGTCCCCCCCACACCCTCGACGGAAACTCGAATCAGAATCAGCGATGTAACCGATCCCTTATATTACGATACGAGCGAACCATTTGCGATTTATCCGACGATTGTGCCAGTTCATCTATCGGTCTCATTCGGAAGCACGGATTCGCCGACGAGTTATCGAATGATCGGACTCCCCGGAAATGTGAATCTCCCGATAGCGCAGGCATTTCCCGGCGAGCCGAAAAAGGACTGGACTGTTTACTACGATAACGGCCGCGCAAACGATTACCTGAAGGAATACGACGGCTCGGCACAGTTCGTTTTCAAACCCGGCAACGGTTTCTGGATATTAAGCAAGAACGGGTTCTTCGTACAGGGGGATATCGAGAGTGTGCCGTTGAGTACGGACAATTCTTTTTCCGTTCCGTTACATCCCGGATGGAATATTATTTCGAACCCGTTCGGGGTTCCAGTCCGGTGGGACGCGGTTATGCAGGTCAACGATATTACGGAGCCGGCGTGGGATTTCGACGGTCAATATCGATCCGGCGAAATGCTTGAAAAGTATAAAGGATATTACTTCTTCAACAGGACGAACGCTTCTTCCCTGAAGATTCCGTATCCGAACGGTAACGGCATCGCTAAAGACACCGCTGAAACAGTACACTCCGCAGAGACAATAACATTGCGTCTGATCGGCGGAGAACTGGAATCGCGTGCGCTGCGGATACATTTAGTCGAAAACAACGGGGAATTTGAATCATTGCGAAAATATGCGCCCCCGGGAGACTTTGAAGAGTTCGGGATTTCGCTATATAATGAAACTGTCGAAACGGAATATAAATATTTTGCGGAAGAAGCAAGACTCATCGGAACAGACGGTGAATTATTTACGCTGAGAATTTTCTCCGGATTGAACAGACATATCGACCTGGCGATCGAAGGATTGGAGGATGAGAACAGATACGGTGCAGCTCTAATCGATCGGAGAACCGGCAGAACGTACAAGATTACGGACGGCAAAGTTCAGTCGGTTTTATCCGGAGTTACCGACCGTGAATTCACACTCGTAATCGGAACAGCATCATATATTGAAAGGTCGAAAGAGTTGCTGCTGCCCACCGAATTTAATCTTGCACAGAATTACCCTAATCCATTCAATCCTGAGACAACCATTGAATACAGTCTTCCCAATGATGGGGGAAATATCTCGGTCTCACTCGCCTTATATAATATACTCGGTCAAAAAGTAAGAACACTTGTTGATGAAATGCAAACTGCCGGATTTTATAGTATACGATGGGACGGCACGGACAACCGGGGGATTCCTGTATCGAGCGGTATGTACATCTATGTAATTCGCGCCGGAAAATTCTCGGAAGTGAAAAGAATGATGTATCTTAGGTAGTTTACATATTAAAAGTTCTCTAATGATGAGGGGTAACTGTCAATAGTTCTGGAAATTTAATTAAGCGGCATTTCGTACCTTGCGTTGATTCTTTTGAGTTCTCATCGTATCACCGGCCTTCAGGCGGGGGAGAAGATGAACACACAACCCCATCGCGGGCTTTAGCCCATATAAATAGTCAAGTTTTATGTAAAATGTTCATCGCCTGCGTAACATCGGTTAGGTAATTAAAGGTATCACTTCGGAAGATGTGACCTTGTTTATAAAAAAGGCGTTTTAGATTGTTGTATTGTACCAACAGGGAACCTCTAGGGGGTTTACTCAATTCTTCGGTTGTGGTTTTTTCTATAAACAAGAAACCCCTTCCGGGTTTAATAAGATTTCCTTATCACGGAACCATCTACCTAACCGAGAGTTTTGATTTTACCGATACCTGCCTATCGCAGATATATCATTTTCTTACGGTCGGTAAAATTACCTGCACGGATTAGGTAGACATACAGACCGCTCGCAACGAAGTGTCCGAGTTCGTTTCTACCATCCCACTGAACAGTGTAGAAGCCGGCACTTTTGAGTTCATCGACCAGTGTCCGGACCTTTTGACCAAGCAGATTATATACTTCAAGCATAACCGCTATACTGTGGTTTCCATCCGGAATGCTGTATTCGATTGTCGTTACCGGGTTAAACGGATTGGGGAAACTATTCGAGAGATGAAACTCTCTCGGAAGAATGGAGCTATACACCTCTTCCAGGTATTCACCCGTGCCGATAATCAGAGCAAACTCACGTTTTTCTTTACCGGCTAAAATCCCGGGGAGAATCTTATCACGAATCATATATTTTTTACCTGAGTTTCTGTCAACTAACACCACTTCATGGTCATTGAAATATTCCAGACCATCAACGAACAGATCGGCCGGTTTTTCCGATCTCGAGAAAAGCTCGAGGGTAAATGTATCTCCGATACCATTCCCGAGGGTTGCATCTTCTGCGAGATAAGAATAAGCTGTTGACAGATTCCGGTTCCGTATTGCGATGCCGATTTCTTCAAAATCCCGTGGAGGAGCAAATTTTCTATACTGAGCGCTCTCACTCCGTAGATTCTCAATATAGTGAATCCGTACAGGGGATGATCGTTCCTCGTTGTGCACTAATGAGAGGGTCAGAGTTCTAAACTCCGAGATATCGTTGTCGGATATTTTTGGGGAGGAATTCCCGCTTGGGTACGGAATCCTGAGATATGTATTACCGGTATGATTGAGAAAATAATAACCCTTAAAAGGTTCCAGAGAATCGCTTTCACTGTATCGTCCGTTGAAGCTCCATAACGGTTCGGTAATGTCGTTCTCGTGCTTAATATCATTCCACAGGACCGGTATATCAAATGGATTGGAAATTATATTCCAACCGGTATGAAGCGTAACGGTAAATGTGTTATCCGGATTAAGAGATACATTCTGAACCTGATTCTGGATGCTTAAGCCGTTTTTACCGAGTACCCAAAATCCTGTGCCGGGTTTAAAGGTAAATAGGTTTGTGCCGTCGTATTCTATCAGGTAATTACTTACCTGGCCGTTATCATAGAATGCCGTCCAGTCCTTGTTCGGTATTCCGGAGAATATTTGTGAAAGCCGGAAATTACTATTCCCGGGTAGTCCCACCATTCTATAGCTCGAGATCGAACCCGGATCGCTGAATGTGAGCGTATGAGTGACGGGCACTGACAACGGATAGATTGAAAATATTTCGCTCATTGCAAAGAATGTGTCATCCGAAGATTCGACTATCCTGATGCGACAAGTCGTGGATTTGATACCGGGAATGGTCCAGAGGAAGTTTTTCGTTTCGGCTTCGATCGACGACGCGAAAAGATTCCATGTAGATCCATCATCGATGCTATATGCTATATCAACAAGATCGATCGTCTGGCTCTCCCATCGGATCGTCTGCACATCGTTTTCCCTCCAAACATCGCCCGACCGGGGAGATGTAATCTGTATTAGTCGCTGCACCGATGTTGTTGTGAATCTCCACACCGTGGACCATGGGCTTGTCCCGCCAAGATTTGTCGCACGTACGCGCCAGAAATACGTTTGTCCCCGATCCAGGTCTTGAATCTCGTGTGATGTCGTTTCAAGATCGGTAATTGAAATGACCGGTTGTCCGCTAAAAGATACGCTTCCGAAAATTTCCAAATCGTAACCGGTGGCCCCGCTCGCTTCATTCCACGAGAGTGTCAGGGTAATAAGTTGATCGGTAGAATTATCCTCGGGAGCAATGAGTATCGGAGCCGCGGGAGGAATCGTTCTGAAATTAACATTCTCGACATCCCCGAGTACAGGATCGGCGATGGTAGTATTTTCGGGGCTGAAAAGGTATCCGGGTTTATCCGGTGTAATAGTAAAATCCTTTGTTCCGTACGGGATGTTGTTGAATTCATACAGTCCGTTGGATCCTGTTTGCACTGAATCATTGTACTCTCCGGCTGCAATAACCGTTATATCCCCAAGACCGGTATCGTTGTGTGTTATGCTGCCTGATAGTGCGAAGTTGAGTACTCGCGCTACAAAATCATTACTATTCATGTTATCTTCAACCGGGCCGGGTATGGTCACGGTCGATGGGGTAAATCCGTATCCTGTCAGACCGGGGGAAATAACAATATTTTGTGCACCATGTGCAACATCGGTGATAAAGTACTCTCCGTTTTGATCCGTTACGACCGACGAAGAATGTCCACCCTGAACGGTTATCGTTACATCGTTTAGACCGATACCGTTGTAGATTACTTTTCCCGATAGGGTGTAAGTAATGTGCGTTGCCATAAAATCCACGTCGACGATATCGATCTGTACGGGCCCGAGTATAAGAATATTTGCGGGTATAAATCCGAATCCCGCTCGGGTCGGTGTTATCGTGATCCTGTCCGCGCCGTGGGGAATTCCGGTTATGATATATTTCCCCTCCGTATCTGTTTCCACAACCTGGTCGTACCCTCCGCTTGCAGTTACCCTCACTCCCGCTACCCCGTTATCGTTATTCCTGATGGTTCCGGAGATCGAATAGCCTTCCGGTGTTGAGGTGAAATTCACATTCGTGATATCCTGAGTAACAGGGCCGTTTATAGTTCTGTTTGTCGGTGTGAAGTCATGCGCTTCGTGCGACGGAGTAACGGTAATATTTATTGATCCGTCTGCGACATTCGTGAGCGTATAGACACCGTTTGAGTTAGTCGTAACGGTCTGCGTATGTCCGCCGGTCGCAGATATCGTCACACCTCCTAACGGCAATCCGTCTTTAGTTACGGTTCCCGAAATTGAAAATGAAAGATATGCGGCGTTGAAATTTACGTTCGTACTATTCCCCGTTA
>CAZBUK010000128.1:0-8471 GCA_964495085.1 uncultured Ignavibacteriales bacterium | reverse complement strand
AACGGACCTGCGAATAATTCAATTTTACAGCTGCTTCATCTGACCTCTCAATTTTTTCGGGAACGTACGGTAGAGGTTATTCACAACGGACAAGCCATGCATGCATCGCTGGAAGAAATAGCATCGGTTAAGCGGAGATATGAAAAGGAGTGGCTCGCTCTCGACGGTATCGTCGGAGTAGGACTCGGGAAAACATCCGATCAACAACACGGGATCATTATTTCCGTGAAGACCGTTACCGATAAGCTCCGCTCAGCTATACCCGAATCGATCGACGGCGTTCGTATCGAAATCCGTGAAACGGGCGAGATCCGGGCTCTGTGAACCGGTGAAATCCGGTGTCGCGAGGAGATACGAAAATAATACAACCCAATAGCCGGTGAGCTGAGATCGGAGACCATTGTCACTTACTAAATATTCCGAATCAAACTTTACCGGAGGGATAGTATGAAGTGTTTCATCATCGTTCTACAGGACAAATCCCCGCTTCACGGACTTGCACGGCGTGACCAACCACCGACTGCTAAGGGACAGGCACTCAGTTCTTTCAGGATACCGGCGGTATAACGGTGCAAATTTATCGCAGAACTCCTTTGTAATGATGTTCTCACACCTTTTCCCGGCATATATACCGTAAATATTTAATTGGGTATATGTATTTACCATACCGTACCAGAGTACCATTAAAGAATAATGTCACCTCTATCGGGGCCGTGGATTGATCAATCTGTAGTAGTAGATATGTAAATGTATATCTGACCTATATATCTCTCAATGACAGGATGCTTACGAGTATAGTGCCCTACCGGTAGGGTGTGTATAATCTAAATCGGCCAGGCTACAAATGATATATCTCTGCGGACGGATCATTTAATCACAAACACATCCGAGAACGTTCGGCATCAAGCCGCTCAGTCGTACCCGGACAGGGTATGATTCGTAAAAGTACAGTGTACCATTTATATTCTCAGTGCCCCGCTGAACGGATCTTTCTTCGAGAGGGTTAAAGAAATTTCCATCATACCTCACTTCAACAATAACAACCGTTTCGTCTCTACATGACTCCCCGCCCGTAACTGGTACAGATACATACCGCTTGCCAGACGACCCGCGTCGAAGATCTGCGTATATGAACCCGCGGGCAAACGATCGTCCACCAGCGTTGCGACCTTCCTTCCGAGTACGTCGTAGACAATGAGCGTTACCTGCGTTTGCTCCGGAACGGAGAACCGGATCGTGGTTGACGGATTGAACGGATTCGGATAATTTTGCTCCAGCGAGAACGATGCAGGTACGCCGGGCTCATAATGATCATCGACGGATGTCGCCGAAGCCATCCGGAGAACCGACCAGGCTTTGTTATTATCCTCGTGGATCTCGGTTACCGTCTGCTCCGGATCGACCACGGCATAGATACGTATAAACGAGCCCACGAAATCGTGCGGTACCGTCCAGGCGGCGGTCACTTTACCGCTCCCCCTCGCCGCGAGCGGCTCTACCAACGGATCCGGATTTGCGTCCGTCCCGGTGATCGGGATTCCTCCGTTGTCGGGATCGCCGGCGTAAAACCTGACCTTTACCGGATCCGACGACGGCAGCAGACTATAGTTCTGAACTAACGCGGATATCCAGACATCCTCTCCCGGCTGGACATCCTGCGGATTTATGACGATGTTTTTCGTCTCGGTTCTTCTGAGTTCGGTTACCGGGGATCCCGTCTTCGCCGCATCGTTCCGCCATGGAAGGTTGAACGCAAGATCGGGAAGCAGTCCGTACCGCTCCTGCCACCAGGTAGGCACACCGCCGATATCGGCTACCGACGGCTGCACGGCATAGTCAAGAACCAGCGCGCCGCTCCGGTCCCAGTATACGTACGGCGTCACCGAATAAAAGGTCTCGCTCCCCTGTATCGATGTATTGATCGAACCGAACCTGATGACCATTCCCTCGAGATCGCTTACGCTGGTCCGGTGGGTACTTATCGTTTCATTGGAATAATCGCCGTTAAAATTGATGCTCACCCCCGGAATGGGAAGCGAGATATCAAGATCTCCACCCATGCTGAATTGGGTATACGACGAGGTCTCGCTGAAGGTTTGATTCCCGCGCGAGATCGACCAACTTGAGGACTGCGTCCCGAGCGTAACCCGGTCGCCGGTATCCCAACGGAGCGACTGCGCTATGCGATTGTTGTCTTCGGGACCCGTGATGCGGGGATACGACAGGATGTTGCCGACCTCGTGGTACGGCCGGTGCGCAAGACCTTCGGGGCTCTTCGCCGGAAACCATGCATTCTGCTTGAGGCCGGGGAGAACGATGAGCATATTCCCTGCGAACCTGCCGCGGACGTACAGCGGATACTCCCATATGTCGTAGTCCATAATCGTTGCATATACCACATCGTCTTTCAACGTTTCGATCTCCTGCTCGACCCTGATTACTTGCGAGCCGCCGGTGAGCTTCGAGAATCCCTCCCCATAGGAAGCATCGAAACTGAAATCGATACCGAATCCCAGCGCACCGGCCACGTCTTCTACCAAATCTCCCGCAACCGGGACGTCGCCGAGTATATTGCTGATGCCGACGTCGATACCGGCGCCAACCTGCCAGTCTCCCCTGATCTCGCTCGACATCTCGAACGTTTTTTGCACTTCCTTGAAGTAGGTAGCGCTGAACCCGCAATCACCGGAATAACAACCGGTCACATCGAAAACGGACTCTTCGAATACATCGAAGTGCGTCGGCGGAGCGTTGATAATGACGAGCGGCTGCACGATATCGGTACGCCGGTAGTAACTCGGCTTCCCGACGCGTATGCCGCGGTCGCCGAAATTACCGGCAATGAGTAAGGGGACCCGGGGGGACGAAATATCGACCCTGTCGTATCTCTTGGTAGTTACATCCTGTAAATTGAACTGTCCCGGAGTATAGCGAAGCACATTCAGTTCGAACACTCCGTCGTTCGATATGCCCCCGTCGTCTGAGACCGTAAGATTCCGGATATATGCTATCTCTGGCAATTGGTTCGGGTTCTCCCGCCACATTGCGCTTCCGCCGTCGAGATCCGCAACGATCAGCGTATGCCGACTGTAATTATTGGGCTCCGTACCGAGCGATCCTCCGGAAATCTGATTGAAGCGCAACAAGGAATCGACACTGAATATCTTGAGGACTCGACCGGCGTATACCAATTCATCCCTCCCGCTCCGATCGAGATCGGCCGCTATCAGGGTAAGCGGGTAGCCTCGGGACCCGATGGTCCCATCCACCTGATCCCCATCCGACGGATCGACCTTAATAATATTATTCTCCAGCCACAGACCTTGTAGATACCATCTGTGGGTCGAACCTTCATGCGGTACATGAAACCCGACATAAATTTGATCGTAGCCTGCTGCCGCAAAGTCCCCGGTTGCAACGGCTATATTTCCGAGCCACCTGTTCGAGTTATCAAACTTACTGAAGAATGGCGCCTGATCGACAAACTGTAATGTACTTCCGTCTATTCTGTACACTTTTGCAGTCACATCCCAGCATCCGTTTCCGAAGTTACACGCAACTTCTTCTGCCGTAGCAAGCACAATCATATCCGTATCACTGCCGTCGAACCTACCTGCGGCTATATCAAAATAACCCGACCGGGTTACCGTGTTATCCACACCAAGCGGGAGTGCGACAGATGTATGCTGTACTATAGGAGAACCGGGTAAACCGTTGGCATCAAGATTAAATATTTCCATCTTAACAGTGCCGTCGGCGTCCCACCAGGTGAGCAGTAATTCTTCCCGCTCGTCCCCGGTGAACTGCCCCTTGACGATCCTCATCTGACGTCGTGAATGAACTACATCCGCAAGGGTTCCCTCCGGTTTCAGCATGAACACGTTCTCATCGCTCCAGGTCATCGTTCCCGCATCTATCCCGGGTACTGCCATGACGATACTCCGGTTCGGACCCTCCCAGACCATGACCACATCGTCGATATCGCCGCCGGTAAATTTGCCGGCTACGATATCCTTCGCTTTATCCCCTGAAGTCTGAAACTGGCCGCCGATGCTGCTTCTGCTCGTCTCGGTCAGCGAATCCTCTATAGCGGGATTGCCGAATGAGATAAAATCGAAAATGCTATGATGAAGCTCTGAATCGGATCCGGGTCTATCGCTCCAGAACAGGACGAGTTTTGATTCATCGATCAGATCACGTTCTCCCTTGAGCGGGTCGTCCGGGTTTTCATTCTGAGCAAGCACATCAAAAAGACCGAAGAGAACTATAAGAATGACGACAATGAATCGTACCGAACCGGGCAGTGACATGTTGAGATCCTCGTAGAAATGAATTGATGAGACTCTTGAGATATATTAAAGCGATTGTAAGAGTCCGGGTGTAGATTGATAACACCGGACATTCTGTATAAGTGTCCTGAACATATAGAATGATCGCTTTTAAAGATTCGCCTTGCAGTAAATAATCAATTGAGCGTTATCAACTGTTGATTATTTCAACAGTATCAGACGCTTCGTCTCTACATACTCTCCCGCCCTGAGTTGATACAGGTAAATGCCGCTTGCAAGTCCCGCTGCATTAAATAATTGTGAATACTCGCCGGCCTGCAATTGTTCGTCGATTAGATCCGCTACTTTTCTACCGAGTATATCGTACACGATGAGCGATACATTCGCCCGTTCGGGAATCGAGAAACGGATCGTCGTCGAGGGATTGAACGGGTTCGGGTAATTCTGATCGAGTTTTATAGTGTTGGCGATGGGGGAATTTTCACGATAATCGTCATCAACAGATACTATGAAAGCCGGATTACCGCCCCCCGATGTCGTGATCAATACGCCGTTGCTCGAGGCTATGATGCCCCGGTTGGCGTCGTACATGGCAATGCCCCGGGGTATTCCGCCATCCATCAGATTCTCGGATGTCCAGGTTGAGCCGCCGTCTCCGGTACGCCAGACGCTCCCCCGGTACTCAGCGGCCGAATGATCATAATAACGATCGAATACATAACCTATTTCAGGAGTCAGGAACTTCATATTATCCATACGACCGGCTCCGAACTCAGATAAATTCGTCAGATACTCCCAGGTTTTTCCATCGTCGTCCGACCGGTACACAACGGCTGCGTCCTGATTGTCCTTGAAACGCATTCCACCGAACCAGGTAGAACCACCCACATATGAAATGTAACTCAGACTGAATTGAGAATCGAATTCTATTTGAAGATCCCAGGTATCGCCGCCGTCTTCGGTCATAAATAATCCGGTTTGTTCATGGGATTTTTTGAGGAAAATGAAGCCGGTTACATCGTCCTTAAACTCAATACCCCAGACAGAAGGATTTTCATCCGGAACGGACACGGACTCCACATCGGACCAGGTCACGCCATCGTCGGTCGATCGCATGAACCGTGCGCCTCCTCCGACAAACCAATTACCGTTGCCGGCGTATTCGACGTGATCGAATGAAGGGAAGGCGGTCAGCACCGGAAAAGAGGCCTGGGCGACCCAGGTTGCCCCTCCGTTGGTCGTGCGGAATATGGCGTATCCGGAACTGGGATCGGTATTGGGATTGTAACTGAATCCGACCGCGAGACCGGTTCTGCCCTCGTCGTCGAAGGCAACGTCGACCAATGCAGGCTCCTCCAACGCTCCTCTGATTACCGTGACGGAGTCCCATGTTGCACCGCCGTCGCGCGTTCGCAGAATCGGGACCCGGGTTTGCGCTGCTCCGACGACGAAAGCGGTGGATTCATCTACAAAGGTTACTCCATTGAACGATCCATTCCATTGTCCGACGAAGGAAGGCGTGCGGTCTATCCAGTAATAGGTCTGGGGAACGCCTGCATTCGGAAACCGGCAGTATGCGCGCATAGGTTTATTCAAATCATGGTCTTTGAAGAGGATGTATTCTCCGTTATAGACCAGAGCGTAAGCCGCCTGTACTTCGTCGCAGGTTGCACTTTCAGAGACCGGAAGAGTGATGCTGCGGACGGTTGCATCCCCTCTCGCATTTTCAACTCGTACCGTCCCGCCTGCCGCGGCCGGATCGGTGAATGGTTCAGTATTGGTATAGAACGCATTATTTCCGAGCTGCAGTTGGACGGTTTTGTCCTGTCCGCCGACGGTCACATTGGCGGTTATTTCACGGATAGGAAATCCGCCCACAGCCCTCGCACTAATGTACACATATCTCAGATCGGGCGAGAAGGTTGCCAGGTCGACTATCGGCTCCGGATTTGCCGATGGACTGGTGAGGCGCAGGTTCGTCCCCGGCGCCATTTCCAGGTCTAACAGATTGTTCGGAGAACCGGCATTATTCCAGTTCTGAATAATTGCATCGGAAGAAGTCATCGCATACCATTCGGATGGATATGCGCGGCCCTCGATCACGGCGTTATCATTCGGTCCCTGCACGTTCAGAACCAGGTCCAGTACATCTCTGAGGGTCATCTTTATATCGGGAGCGGATGGATTGCCGTATGATTTGCCGCCGAAAACGCGGTACTGCCGATGATCGCCTCCGATGTGTAAATCGAGTTTTATGGTCGATGCATTGATCCTGCTTTGATAGGAGTTCCAGTCACACCCTGCTCCTGCATCGCACTCCCACGAGCCTGCGCCACCCGCGCCGTCTGGGTTCCATCGCAGAATGTCGGCTTCTACCGCGGTGACGACCAGGGTGAGCGGAGCGCCCGATTCGAGAGCCCTCAACTGGTCCATCGTAAGGGTGATGGGGCTGGCGCTTCCGTCCGGGTTTTCGATGCTGCTGATCACCCAGGGGCCCTGTGCAGACGTGGGATATTGCTGACCGCTGTCGAGAAGTCCCGGAGCCTGGGGTGCGCGGATGCTGGCAATCACGCGGTTTCCGATTTTCAGATTGAAGAACAAGCGCACGTTTCTGGCCTGTGCACTGCCCAGATTCCGTATGAATACGGACAGGCTCAGATCAGCGGCGGCGTTGAGATCGACAGTCGTTGCCGTATTCCAGTCTATTTCCCATGTGCGGGTTGTCGATGAAGTATTCGACGTGGTCGAGGTAGCGCTTCCCGTGGCTGAGTAACCGAATAGACCGGCAGGTCCGACAGCAGCTGTTGCAGTGACCGAAATACTCTCTTCATACGAATTCGTAGTTGAATTCTCGTAGGCTCCACCGGAAGATCCGCCTTTCGCATCCGTTAACGTTGTACGCGGAGTAACTGAATAACCGGCCAAATCAACCACAATAATGTGCTCTGCGGCTACCAGAGGATGATCAAAGGGAGGTCCCACCGGCATATTCGCTTTACTGACTTCATGGAAATCACTGAACGGATCGCCGTCCGTGCTCCACTGCGTATAATCCGTCACGTAGCACGGATTATCCGTTGCCGGATCACAGGGTTGCAGGCCCTCTATGGCATTATAATAATATCCGCCTATCTCAAGCCAGTTGGGAACACCGTCACCGTCGAGATCCTCATCCGAAAGTAACTCGATGCTGTTGCCGAGGTCATCGATAACGGTGATGGTCCGGGTAGGAGACGTGGCGACAGGGATTTCTCTCCCGTCGATGATTACGGTTTTTTGCTGAGCTCCCAGGGGAAGCGTCAGAAAACCTATCAACGCAATGAAATTAATGAAGGAATAAAATCGTGCTGATTTGGACAAACTACCGGTATATGGAGTTTTCACCCTAAATCCTCCCTTTTTATTGATGTGAAGTCCGAATTTCGTTGGACTATAGAAGCACTCTCATATCAAACAACGCAGGGAAAACGCCCGAAAGTGATAATCGATCTATGAAAAGATTTCATCAAATTCAGCATTCGCCGCAGGATTATGATTATCCAGGTGCACATGATTTTCTACCGCCTGCCGTTCCTTTTTCCGGTTGTGTATGAGAAGGCGAATATGTAAATTATCGTTACTTTCCGGGAGGATATTGACACATCAGGCACATATAACCGCACTGCTCAGCGAACTGTCGGGAGGCAACCGGACCATCGTGGATTCCCTTTTCCCGCTGGTTTACGACGAGCTGCACAGTATGGCCCATCGCCAGCTTTTCAGGGAGCGGTCGGATCACACCCTCAACGCAACCGCGCTCGTCCATGAAGCTTATCTGAAGCTCGTCGATCAAAAAAACGTGAACTGGCAGAACCGCGCACATTTTTTCGGCATCGCCTCACTCGCCATGCGCCGTATCCTGATTAATTACGCTCAGATGCATGTTGCCGAAAAACGAGGTGGAAAAAACCTCCTTGTCACCTTCGACGATGCTGCAATGCCGAGAGAATCGAGGGCGGAGGAATTGATCGTACTTGACGAAGCGCTCAAGCAGCTCGAACAACTGAACGAGCGGCAGGCTAAAGTCGTCGAGTACCGTTTCTTCGGCGGCTTGACGCAGGAGGAAATTGCAGAGCTGCTGTACGTCTCGGTTCCCACCGTCAGACGCGACTGGCGACTGGCCCGCGCATGGCTGAGCAGAGA
>CAZBUK010000127.1:0-8489 GCA_964495085.1 uncultured Ignavibacteriales bacterium | reverse complement strand
CGGTGTTTTCTTTGTTACCCGTATGAAGGATAATGCCGATTACCGGGTCGTCAAACGTCGTCCTCTTCCTGATCGGTCATGTGTGCTCAAGGATCAGGAGATTCGTCTTAAAGGATTCTACTCTAAAGAAAAATGCCCATATATACTTCGTCGCATTGAATCTGTCGATTCTCGAACCGGTGAAATCCTTGTCTTTCTCACCAATCATATGAAGTTTGCAGTATCGACCGTCGCGGCGATATATAAAGATCGTTGGTATATCGAAATATTCTTCAAAACGATCAAGAAACATTTGAAAATTAAATCCCGACATGTCGGGATGGTACATCACCAAACGCGGTGAAGGTCCAGATATGGACAGCACTGATTGCTATCCTCTTACTGAAGTACTTGAAAATGATATCACAATATCTTGGGTGGTCTCTTTCAAATCTCGTTGCTTTGTTACGGTTTAATTTATTTACCTATCGTGACCCCTATGATTGGCTAAATAATCCATATTCCGGACCACCTGATATTATTCAAGAAGTACAATTAGTGCTACCGGGTTTTGGACAGCATACGATGAACCCTGGTTATAAAATGTGAGCAATACTTGTCCAATATGAGCTACATACCAATAATTCTATACTCAATCTGATTTATCTTGGACAGCAGTGACAGGATCTAATAATCGTATTGCGGAATACCAAATTGCGATCAATCATTCCGGTAACCGTCTGTATAAGAGGGTCATACCGGGTAATCCGGTAGCGCATTGGATCACGGCATATCTCCCGGTAAAATCTGCTAGCACCTCCTGTATCGCCTGATGCGGGCCGATATTATACTTTGATTCTGGCGACTGATAAAATGTATCATGGAGGAGGATGCTTGCATTGGTCGCCTCCTCTGCGATTGTTCCAAGTTCGCGTTTCACAGAACTATAGCTATGGTCGCCGTCCACGTAAAAAAGCGGAATCGTATCGGAGGGTAACGACCGGTACAGAGATATACTTACATTCAGTCCATCGCCGAGATGCAAATGCACGTTTTTCAGGTTCTGAACTAAAGAGCCCCGTTTTTTTCCGGGGTGTTCCTTGTGTTTTTCATGTGGCGGTAAATCAACCGAATGAATTTCCGTTTCGATATTAAAATAGCGTACCGTCTCGTAAAATATTCGCGCGGATTTTCCGATATGCGTTCCCCATTCGAAAATGTGCGTAGGCCTGATTCTGCACACAGATGCCGTCATCAGATGGAGTTCATTAATTGGAAACGGATGTAAATCCACGATCGGAATGAGGTGATTTACGATATACTTCGATAGTATATAATTATCGACCTCGAATTCGGTACAATTATTATTCACGAGGGGATTATTCCGCAGATGGCTCGAAATCTTTTTAATGAGATTCATCCCGTTACCTGATTTGTCCCGGCATTCATTTTTTTCTCCAGATAGTATACCAATGCCAATGTTATTCCCGTTATCACCCAAAAATGAGGTTCAAACAACATATCGAGGGTCAAACACATGACCAAGAATGATATTAATCCTGCAAAGAATGAGAATATCAGGATTTTATCGTTATATGATTTACAACGTACAGTCATACGTCCGATTCTATATATAAGTGAACCGATAAATAATAGACCACCTGCTAATCCGATAATTCCCGTTTCGGCAAAGATTCTGAGCAGGGTATTGTGCGTCGACCGTTCCAATCCGGTGGTTAAGAGTGCACCCTGATATGCACTGAATGTTTTTTCAAACGCTCCGAATCCAGTCCCGACGACCGGATTTGTACGCGCCATATCCCATCCTATACCGAGAATCGTCCACCTCTGACCGAAGGATGCATCCCTGCCTCCGACAACGGTTTCAAGTCGTTGGGAGAGTGTAAACAAATCGATTACTTTTGATCCGATATCCGTAAACAGAAGTACTCCGGTGATTCCCATAAAGATAAGTATAACGCCGACGCTTACGATCTTCCTGGTCCCCTGCTGATACCTAAATAAAAACAACATAAACAGGAGAATAATGATTATCAGGGTTAACAGAGCTGATCGTGAAACACTTGCGATAATTGCGGTGGTCAGAAGAAACATGACGACAGCGTATGCCGCTTTTTCGATGAACCGTGAATCCCGGAATAGATAACCCATCGCGAGCGGTATGGCAATAAGAATATATGATGCAAAATAATTCGCATCACCGAACAGACGGAAATATGCCCGCCCCGTAAACAATGCAAAGATCGATGCGGACGTAAGCGTCTGGTAAATTCCGTATATACTCGCAGAGAGCGCGACCACGATATATACTATCGACAATAATTTTATATAGCCGATATTATCGCTTTCGATAAGGATCATGTAAACGGCGTAAGCAATCAGGATGTTCGAGGAGAGATTCACGAATGCTTTAACGCTCTCGGCGAGATCCACGCTCGTCAGGATACTTGGGATAAATCCGCACATCATAATGAGCGCAAATTGCAGGACCGGTTCTCTGAATCGGGGTGAAGGCAATCGCAGAGGAAGCGAAAACAGAAAAACCAGAATGACAAGAAAGGCATATATGTTATAGATCCCAAAGCCCGGAAGAAAATCCAACCCAATACCGGCATGCGCAAACGGTAGGAGTGCCACCAGAAATATCAATCGAGCTATCGGCAACATGGTTAACGATAGCACAACCATACCGGCGAACATAAGGATCGAATATAAAACATCCTGTGTAATCGTCAATAGGACGATGAGTAAAATCGCAATAACACCTTGAATCAGATAGTGCACCGGTAAAGGGCCCGATATATCCACACCCGCCGAATGAGCAATTTTCGTCTGTGTCATTAGTTCCGCTTCAGTATATTAAGCTTTTCAAGAATTCCGATCCTCTTTATCATGAGCAGTAAGAGCGGTGTATAGAGCAGCATAAAGAGGGCCAACCTGATCAATGCCTGATATTCAGGCTGCACGTATATGACGTGCAGGTATGCCTGATTTAGATGATATAGAGCCGTGATTAACAGCGCGCCGTAGACGCAGGGAAAAAATATCCTTGCCACGTCTGCGACAGCATCGGACAATTTTATCCGAAAGAGAATAGTGGATGAAAGAATCAGAATGAACGTATAACTGCTGTATGACAACGCAGCTGCCATTGCTAAATAGCCGGTTCCCGGAAATATAAACACAACGCTTATATAGATGCAGCCAGTGAGCAATATACTCAGCATCTGCGCACGCAAAAAATACTTCGGCCGACCCGATGCCATCAGAACCAGGAGCGGAATCGGCGCGATGGTAAGGAAGAAAATCCCGTTCGCAAGCAGATATATGAGACGCACCGATTCGCCGAACGCCGGCAATATCGTAATGATCAATAATTCGGAAATGCCGACTATACTCGCGACGAGAAGGGGGGCTACATAAGCTACCGAGAGAGTTACCTTGGCGAAATATGGAAAGATCGATGACGTCTCCGATGTCTCACCAATCTTCTCGCTCATTTCAGGGTAAAACACCAATCCAATCGCCTGGGATGAAGTGACCGGCAACAGGGCGGTTAGCGCGGCGAATCCATAGATACCGAGATCTTCTTTGCTCAATATCGATGCACCGATCACCCTATCCAGACTGATCGTCAGCAAATAGAGTAATCCGCTGAAAAAAAGCGGGATTCCGATACTCAACTCCCGGCGTAAAAGCGCATAATCGAATTTCGGTACAATCGTGCGATCGTACCTGAAAATAAAGTAAAATACATTCATTATGCTGGCGAAAACAAATGCAAAGATAATACCGTAGTAGCCGATCCGGATGACGAGAATGCAGACTAAAACAGTGCGCACGAGTTCAAATATTGTCTCAACCTTGCTGGACAATATAAACTCCTTGCGTGCGCGAATCACCATGAGATAAAATTTATTTATCTGGTCTGAAACCACGATGATGCTGGCGATCTGGATACCCGTTCTGAGCAGCGGATTCATAGTGCCTGCAACGAGGGTGTAGGTCAATAATATAATTACCGATGCTATCGAAAGAATAAGAATAGCCGAGTACAGGGTTTCAATGACACGCTGACCTTCTGCCGTTTTACCCTGGCCGCGGAAGAATGGAATTTCCCTGTCGCCTGCATGGCGTAAGCCCAGATGGATCTGATCGCCATAGCTCAGAACAAGGAGCACTATAATCCACAATCCATACTCCTCCGGCCCGAGGTAGCGGGCGACGACGATATTTCTGATCGCGCTCAATCCGACCAGGAAATATCGCGAGGATGAAAATACGAGACTGTTTGTCAGGTGTGTTTTGATCATCAGAGAAATATTCAATCGAGAGATTTCGGTTCGAGTCTCCCGCTCGTCAGGAGAAGATTCCGATATACATTTTCATAACGATCTGTCAGAACATCCCACGTATGGTTCTTTTTATACAGATCATACGCTGATTGCGCCATATCGCGATAGGCATCCGGATTACGACGGAAGTTCACTATTTCCCGGCTCATTTCATGAACAGATGTCACGATCCGGATGACTTCCTTGTGGTCCTTCACATTCCCGACATCGGTCGTAATAAACGGAGTCATAGATGCGAACGATTCGTACATGACCAACGGAGCGCACTCGACCCGGGATCCGAATAAGAATAAGTCTGCCTCCCTATATGCGGCCACGACCATCTCTCTGGGCAGTCCCCGGAACACCTTAATATTATTATTCAGGATGCTCATTCCATAGCAATACGGAAAACAGCTGTACCACCCGTGCCGATTCGGACGTTCTCCGATAATCACCAGGGCTGTATTGTCGGGATTCGCGGCACGAAACGCATCAATGACCGTCTTATGGCCTTTTGCGAAATAATGATTCGAGACGGATATGAACAGATATTTCGATGATATATTGAATCTCTCCTTAAAACTGAGGTCGCCTTTTTCGAATTCCTGTTCCGATGCACCGTTCGGAATAACTATGGATTTATGCTCGAGGCCGTGTCTGTCTCCGAAGTGCTTATCCTGATAATCAGGTGACGTATACACCAGAGTGTCATAATTGCGCAGATAATCCGGTAATTTATTAAAATATTGGTTATATCTCGGATGGTGCAATCTGGAATAACCGAGGGGTGCAAGCACTTTCCGGGCAGGCACGCTATCCAGAATCGCAAACATTTCATCGGTTGTCCACGTTTGCGCAGCGTAATTGAAAACGATATCGAACGCTGGATCTGTGAGCAACGACCGGTAATTCTCCCGATCTCCGCGTATTCCTTTGACCTGATTCCCGCTCATCTTGAATTGTTTAATTTTAACTCCGTTGATCTCGTCGGATTTCCTCAAGGGATGATACGAGGTTGCGATGGTTACCCGGTGTCTCTTTTTAACAAGCCTCTCCGACAACTGTTTAATGACTTCTTCCGCTCCTCCTTTATGCGGTTCGTAATACTCGACGGTGTGCAAAATATTCATTTCGATTATATCAATCCGATGGTTTTAAAAATATCAGAGAACCTTTGCGCGAATGTATGGTCTCGCTGTGCCCGGGAATGACCTGCCTGTCTGACTGATTCCCGTTCCGAAGCATGAGAGGAATAATACCGTACCTTATCTATCAAATCATCACCATCGTAAAACACGGAGATTTCCTTTTCCGGAATGAAGTACTCTTCGAGGCCCTCGGCGTATTCGGTCATTAAAAAACCACCTGTGCCCGGAATTTCAAAATTGCGCCCTTTTATTTGAGGCCGTGCACCGCTGCGTAATACATTGAGATGAGCTTTCAATTCACGAAAGGAATTGATCCGATAGGTACTGTTTGCCCGCCTGGTTAGAAATACTTTCAGAAAGGGGATCAAGCCGGGACTCATGGATGATTCGGTAAAATTCAGGTTGATCTCGCTGTTTGTATACACTTCCATCATCTTCTGAAAAGAGATCCGACCTGATTCCCAGTTTTGTCCCCAACATGTTACCGTGATGCCGGCGTCGTTAAGGCGACTGATTGTCTTCTTACGCGAAGAATGCGCCTTACCGACAAAGCTGACCCCGTACTTCTCGGTCGATATCTGAGGTGAATATCGAAAATGATTATATCCCCATTGGGTCGGTATTACATTGGTAATTCCCAGTGCTTTGTATTTATCGACCGCATAACGATCCGTCGTGAGCACCCAATCCAGATGGGGGGCATAATATTTTGAAAATCCGTCGAACCTCCAATGATCATCGCAGAACCAGTTGAGCGTTTGACACGTCCCTCCGGCTTTAATCCGATCCAAGGTGTCGATCTTTATCTCATCTGTAAATAATACGAAGAAACAAAGGGTGGGCTCATGTTCGGCAATCGATTTCAAGAGCAAATCATTCATTCCGGACCGTCCGAGATTCCGTAAGTGTACGTCGAACGGAAAATAAACCAATTCTATATCCGGGAGGTTGGTGAGCGTATCGTAGAAGTTTATATGTTCGTAACTATACCCTCTTTCCTCAATGCCGTAATCGTACCTAAGCGCAACATATAATATCTTGAGTTTAATTGACGCCATAGAATTGCGATATATCGGGAGACGATGGTGTTATTTGGATTTTCGTCTCGTGAGCGTTTGCAGCGCGAGACGTAACTTATTGTATTCTTCAATGTCTTCGCGCTCCAGGCGATGGATCCGCTCAGCAATGAGGGCAATGAAAATACTAGTCAACAACGATATCACAAAGAATACGATAACTATTATTTTCTTTTTCGGTTTATGCGGTCGATCCGCCTCTGCCGGATTATCGAGTATCAACAGAGTGGGAGTATCGCGCTGCTCTTCGAGACGGGCCTGTTCAAGGATCGGGACGATAACTTCGTATAGCTTCTGCTGAACGCTGAATTCCCGATACAATCGAAGTATTCCGACGCCAAGTTCAGGAAATTCGGCGATCTTCTTATTTAATTCCTCGAGCTGACTCACCGCGGTCTGTAAGAGCGGGTTGTCGGAACTCAATGATCTTCTCATCAGAGCTACCTCTATAGATGCTACCTCACGGGCCGCATAGAGCTGGCCGACGGCAGAGATCGAACCTTCCGATTGTTCGGGCAGGGCGAGAATACCGTGTTCCTGCTGATACTCTTTTAGTTTCTCCTCTGCTTCCCGGAGAGCCGCGATATTTTCGCGGACTCTTCGTTCGATAAACATCCGGTTTTCGGTGGCTTCCTGAACGCTCATGCGTCTATTCAAACTATCTAATTTGGCGACGATGTATCTCGCCATCGCAGCGGCTCTCCAGGCTTCTTTATCCTCAACGACGATTGTCAACGTCCCTTCTTCGTTGACCTTCGTGGTAATATTCTTCTTGATAGCACCTATCGCATCCGACATATACCCGGTTTGAATTTCATAGACTTCAAATAAGTCAAATTCGGATATTATACCCTCATACATATTCCTGCTGTTGAGTATCGCCAGATAGTTGTATAATTCAGGTTGTCCGGCAAGACTTCCCAAAGCCCGTAAGGGCGTCAATTGCCTGGCAATAGAGGTCGAAGACATCCCCAACATGCTCAACATATCCTGTTTTTTAGGGGGAAGAATAGTCGCCGAAGATGCATACCATTTCGGGAGCAGAAAACTGACTACAATTGCGATTACGGTTACAACGAGAACATTCATGACGATAAATATACGCCACGACGCAAGAATCAGAAGATAGTCGAATAAGCCGGGTTTCGATCCGTCTCCTTTACCCGACGAAGAATTTATTGATTGTTGCATATCGAATACATTATCTCTATGATTGAATAAAATTATTCATTAATCTTATCGATCAAAAAGTAAAGGGTTAAAAGACCGGCGGTAATCTGCAGCATATCCCGTGCAATAGCCCAGTAATATCCGCTTTCGCGATCTTTTACGCGCGGCACCCAGATCGCATCGCCGGCTTCGATGTCAGTCTGCCCCGGTTTATACCATGCAAGGGAGCCTGCTTTGATGATGCGTATTCCCTTTTGCTGTGCGGCTTCGGATAACCCGCCTGCCGAGGAAATGTATCCCCGGACATCAGTTCCGGGAACGTGTTCGAGGTATCCGGGATTGATAACCTGTCCGAAAACATACACCTGACTGGTTTTCTCCGGAACAATGATTATATCTCCGTCCTGCAGCAGAACATCGGCATCTTTATCTCCCTCGACGAAGAGCCGGTTGAGATCGATAGAAACGGTATACTGGCGTATTGCCGCTTCAAAGTTAAAATATTGCCTTTCTTCCATATTCATGCGACTCAGTCGCATCTCCATCAATCGGCGAAAATCTTGATACCCGGCATACGGATCTATATCGCGGTTCAGGTCGCCGCGGAAGATCTTCAATTCCCTCGGAGCCGCATTGAGGGTAAACCCTCCGGCCCGTTCGATCACCTCGGTCAACCGCGTTTGCGATTTTCTAATCGGATATGCCCCCGTATACTCCACTTCACCGAGGACAAAGATGGTCTGCTCTCGACGTATATC
>CAZBUK010000126.1:4995-8521 GCA_964495085.1 uncultured Ignavibacteriales bacterium | reverse complement strand
GCGACCATACAGTACCGGCATCCCATGCACTTGTATTCATCGTAGAGAACGGGACCCTGCTCCACTTTCCTGAACGCACCGACCGGGCAGACGGATTTGCAGGCCGGATCCTCGCAGTGCATACACTGACGACGTACATAGTATCCGTTTTTTTCCCGGACGATGGTATACGTGTCCGAATTCAGTACCTTATCGTCTGTATCGGGGAGACCGTTCGCTTCCTTGCAGGCAAACTTACACATCTCGCAGCCGATGCACCTTTGTATGTCGATTAATATTGCTTTCTTCTTCATAATTTTATTGACCTTAAATTTAGAGTTCCGCACCTCGTCTAATAATTCACCAAAAAATGTGCCAAAATTCTACACCCGAAAACGGGGCAGAAAACGCAATTTTACGGATTCCTTTTACTAGAATCACGAAGGATATGTACCGGTTTTTTAAATATGGGAATAAATAGGACTCCCGCCTCCGATATTCCACGGAGGCGGGAGCAGGGAGGGAATTATTTAGTACCAAGGAACTGCTCTTCGAATTCTTTCCAGGAGCCCTCAGACATATACTGCAGTACACCTTCGACCGGCGTGCCGCCGTCCTGCAAGGTCTGGCCGACAAGACGGTTTTCGACGTTTATACCGGCGAGAAAATCTTTCAATCTGTCGACTTCATTCCGGAACCAGTTTCGCGCGGTCTCCGCAATTTTCAAATTATTGAGATTCCTGCCAAGATCCGAAGGCTTAATCTTATACAGCCAACCTGACACGTACGGATCGTTGTTGATGGTTCCCGCGTTCTTTAATATTTCGGCGTTACGTTCGCTCACGACACCGTCGACCGGAGATACCATCCTCATCGTTTTCCCCCCCTGCCGGAGAACGACGACCGGTTCTCCCTGCTTCACGTATTCGCCGACATTGCGGAATTCAACAGCTTCAATCGGACCGATCAGCTTTTGCGTGAGATCGTCGAGACCTATTTTAACGAGTCCGTTGCGCAGGATCGACGCCCAACTGTGTCCTGGATGGAAGAATATTCCTTCCGGCACGGCAACTTTATCGAGCGCCAGCGGACGGGGCTTGAAAACGATTGCCGGCGCTTCAGCTTGTTTTCTCTGTACTCTTTGATATACAAGATCGACTACCAGGAAGGTTACGATCGTCAGAACCACGAATATTGCTACCATTGTCATTTCCTCATTTCATTGATTATCGTTTATTTTTCGTATTATTATCTTTACTCATCTGCTAAAAAGTATTCTCTCAGAACTTCTTTCCATTCGTTTTCACTCAGAAGGTCGCCCGCACCCTGTATCAGTTCGCCGCCGTCCTGGCATACCGGCCCGACTTCTTTCGCGAATCTCAGAATGAACTGAGAACGGACGGTATCGATCCACCTGCGTGCCTGCTCGCCGTGTAATAAATTTTTAAGGTTCTGCCGGAGCGAATTCGGACGTACTTTGAGTATCCAGCCGTTTCCGTACGGAGCTTTATTGATAAGCTCAGGATCCTTAAAGAGCGCCGGATTGATCTCTATAACTTCACCCTCCACCGGCGATGCCTGCGGCAGAGAACGCTTACCGCTATGCAGTTTCCAGCCGGTCTCACCCTGCTTCAGATAACTGCCTACCTGCGGAACATCCAGTCGCTGTACTTTACCGATAAGTTTCTGGCTGAACTCGTCCACACCGACGGTAACGACTTCATCGGTAATACGTGCCCATGAGTGGGTAGGATGAAAATACGGCTCGGAATAGATCGCTACGGGCTTCCCGTCGTTGCTCATGCCGGCCGGTGTTTCAGCAGGTTGCTGTGCTCTCTTTCTCTGCATCCAGAAATCGACTAAGAGAAAAATGAGGACCGTTACTACGAATAATATTGCTACCATTGCCGCCTCCGTTTGCTAAATCGTTTATAAGATCCAATTCACATATCTTACTTCATTTTTCAATTCATCTGACATATGTATATGCAAACAAGAGGCCAAAGAAATACCGGGTATAAAAACTCTTGGATAAGTAGTTTATTTACTTATGGTTAGGCATCAGAATAGCGGAGGATAGCTTATAACTTTGGAGATGTGAAGGTGTCGACAAAATCAACAAACAGAAACATCCGGGAAGAAATACGCGGAATAAAATTATAGGATTTAACGACTTAACGGAGTGTTGAATATTGCGGCATCACATTCGTATAATTCAACAGTAAGGTGGGTGAGTAAATCGCATCAATTTTTACCGTGTGGGGGTGGTCACGGGTCGTTTACCTGTATTCCTTAATACATGGAACACAGATAACACTGAAATTCACGAGTTTTTCAATGATAATGATAAGGAAATGAAGAGGGTAAAAAAAATCCGGGGATTGAATTTTCTATTCAATCCCCGGATTCTATAATATTGCTTATCTGATCTCTAGCTTGGAGTTACCTCAAATTCTCAGCTCGATCGTTCGATATCGCGCTTCCAACAAGCTCGATAACAAATGCCCCTTCCCTCGGATCATTGTGTTCGATATTCAGCGTGGCTCTTTTTGCGCCCGAGGTTGCGGGTGTAAATGCTATCAGAACAGTTGTAAATTCACCAGGTTTGACTGTAAAGACAGACGGACTCTTCAGAGCGAATGATTCCCCGTCGGCACCGGATATTCTTACCGATTTTACCTGAAGATCGGCATTTCCCATATTTCTAATCCGGTACTCCCTCAGGTGTTCCTCAGTAACCATTGTAGATGAGAAAAGGAGCGCCCTATCACCCAAAATAGTCGGAATGGCCGTCGCGGTAGTTCTTGCCTGTTCTGTAGTCTGGGCTCTCTCCTGGCGACGGGCAGGTTGCTGCGTTGTGCGCTGTTGAGTCGTCGCAGTTTCTGTACGTGGTTGAACCCTTGCCGGCTCGGGTTCAGGTCGCCTTACAACGGGCTCTCTGCGTTGCTCCTGTACCGGTGGGGGCTGCTGTACTGATTGTTCTGCCTGAGCGGTCTCCTGCTGCGGTCTTTCCTGAACGATCACGGGGCGTTGGGCGGGTTGTTGTTCACCGCTGAACATACCCTGGACCATATCCTGAAGAAATAAAACATAGACCGGAAAAGCCACCAATATCGCTACCAGTGCAAACTTACCGATCCGCTTTACGAATATTTCTTGTTCAAGTGTCAGCATTTTGATTCCCCCGGATACAGAGCGCTCGTGTATAAATAACCGATTAACAATAACTAGTAAATATAATGAATGAAAATGACAAATTCATTACCGGATCGATAATTTCTGCCTGCCGTGATAATATCAATATAACGAAGAAATTCCGCAAATATATGTGATTCGTGTCACATCCTATTGTCGATTTCACCTAATTTTTGCATTTTCCATATGGTCGAGTGGAGAGGGGCATACACAGAATTGTCCTCGATTTCAATTAAATATACTATATGCTGCGATGAGGCTTGATCCGAACTGCTTGGCGATTGATGAATAATATCACGCTACCAACATTTCACGCCTCCGGCGTGAATATTAAACTGAATTATTCAGCCTG
>CAZBUK010000126.1:0-4895 GCA_964495085.1 uncultured Ignavibacteriales bacterium | reverse complement strand
TCTATCTGTCGGGGCGCGGAGAAAACTTTATAGGATGATCCGATGACTAATCCCGAACCGTTGAACTAGAATTATCTCAAAAAAAAGCACGCCGTAAGCGTGCGATATTGGTAGCAGGCGCATAGTGACCAAACACCGTTGCGCCTCAGCGATGCGCAATGTTCTGGGTCGATAATAAAAAATATTCTGAGGAACCGAGCTGTTTCTTGAGGGAGAAGAAGTATGGCAACAAATTCACCCGAATTTATATATAATTGCTATTCACAGGCCGGTATCGGAAGGCATTAATTTAACCATCTTTTAAGCCTGATCTAGGTAGATCTATTGATTTAAATAATTTCGATTAACAGGGAGACTGATATTGCACCTCTCCGAGATGCCGCTATGGATGGATATTGATATGCTACCAACATTTCACGCCTCCGGCGTGAATATTAAACTGAATTATTCAGCCTGTCTATCTGTCGGGGCGCGGAGAAAACTTTATAGGATGATCCGATGACTAATCCCGGACCGTTGAACTAGAATTATCTCAAAAAAAAGCACGCCGTAGGCGTGCAATATTGGTAGCAAACACAGAGCAACCAAACACAGTCGCGCCTCAGCGAGGCGCAATGTTTGTAATCGAACAATAAATATATTGAAGTGACGGAACAAGCATTACAATATTTATAACGCCGGTTTTCAATAAATTGATTTTATATCACTAAATCCCACACAATCTCGGTACTGTACTCTTATGCGTATTATTCTAATTGTCCTCGGCGTCATTGTCTGTGCGGCCTCCGTCTCCGCCCAGTCATTTCAATTCGGAATAACGGGCGGAGCGAATCTTTCGACCCTGTCGAATCCGTACACCTTTATGGAGGCTGACACCGTTTTTACAATCAACTCGAAATATGCCATCCGCTACAGGGGGGGTGCACTAGCGAGACTTAACTTCAACGATTACATTTCAATTCAGACAGAGATCGGGTACGTCGGAAAAGGTGCCCGATACAAGGAGTCCCTCAACCTGCTCGGGAGCTCGCTGCGCCTCAATGGAGACGTCTCTCTCGCCTATATCGAAATGCCGCTATTACTCAGGTTGAGCACAAAATTACCTCCACGAGATGAGCTCTTCTACCTCATTCCCGGTTTCACCTATCACGTGTATGCCGGAGGTTTCTACGCCTATAGTGTACGGGCAAAATTCAACGGAACGCTTTCCGGAATTATTGTCGGCGGTGAATTCGAAGAAGGGTTTGAGGATGAGATAATAAATCGAATAGACAAAAACGATTACGGGATCGTCGCCGGTATCGGGTTTGATTACGGATTATATTCTAAATTTTCCTTCGAAATCAGATATACCCACAGTCTGAACGACATTGCGCGGGATGCCCTGCTCAAACCCGAACTTACGAACAGTGTGTTTTCACTGGTCATGGGATTCACCTTCTGAGGGATTCGCAGAGAAGAATTGCAATAGCAGTTGTATAAATGTATTCGTCTGTGGAAGCGAAGAATCGATCATCAGTCTTCTCCGATGAGTACGGCCGGCACACAAAATTCCCGGGCTTCCAGCCTATCGATCATTCCGAGGGCGCCTTCTTTTTCAACGTCATGATGTAGATCGCCGCGCCGAGCATTCCCGTGAATGCTGCCGCTGTATACACAGTGTCGAGCCGCGTAGGCCCTCCCGCTTCCGAATCCCGCGGAGGTACCGTCACAGGACGAACCGGCGATTGAGCCGCGCTCCAGGGGATCCGCCTGATGCTCGTCACCACAAACTCGAACGTGTACCATCGCTTCTCATGTCCGAACAAAACCGGCATCAGAAGAGCGACCCTGCTTCCGACGTTACCCCTGATCCGCTCCTGAAGCTGCGCGGAATGAAAGTCCGTCGTGAGGAGCAGATCCCTCTCACTCCATCGGTTTCCCACATACTGTATATTTTCCCGAGGAATAACAAAATCGACCGTAAACCCGTTCGGCGGGACGATCCGCGAGAGCATATTGATGTCTTCGGGATGATAGATATTTTCCGAGTGCCTGACGCTCGAATACCTCCCGCTCACACCGATCGTCGTCTCCGACCAGTCGATTCGCATCTGAACGTCCGACAGATTCGCGATCCTGAACTGCAACGCTCCATCGTCGAACCGGAACTGTATCATCAGACTGTCATCTTCGAACGCGAGCCTACTGCTCGCAATCGGCGCCAGCAATGTATAATTATACGTATATTTGTTTCCTCTCCCCCCCGACCCGTTCAGGATCGCACAGGAGGAGAGAAACAAGACCGCGATTGTAGGAAAAATCGCGGCAGTCGTTACATATCTCAATGTTCGCATCGGCGTTTCCCGATTATTTAACGTAGATCATTTTAACGGCATCGGATATATGTTTATTCCAGATCCGGCAGATGTACATGCCCGAGGTTACCCGGAATCCTCTCGAGTCGGATCCGTCCCAGGTAACGGCATATGTGCCGGGATTGTGCGGACCCTTTGCCAGCGTCTTAATTTTCTGACCGGTCAGACTGAATACCTGTATCAGTACGTTCGAGTCTTCCACAGATAGCGACGGAACCTCATACTCGATAACCGTGGTGGAATTAAACGGATTCGGATAATTCTGTTTCAGACTGAACGAGACGGGGATCGTCTCCGAGCTCATTTCATATCCGATCTTTGCATTCAGGTTTCGAAGTTCCGACCCGTCGTCAACGCTTGCGTAAACGGCGAGTACCTCGATCTCCTGTGAGGGCACGGGAAATCCGAACAACGTCCCGTATCCCGGCTGTATCGGTCTGTTCTCCGGATTGTACGAGACGATCCTCATCTCTCCATTTATTACTTGTCCGACGACCGACATCGGCTGTGCTGCGTGTTGGACGAACGTGGGGTAGAACACGGAGTCGGCTTGGGGTATTCCGGGGGTCCCGAGTGCGATATAGAGTCCCTTAACCGGAATCTCATTGCGTATGGCCACGGTGAGAAAAGTATCCGAGAACATGAACTCAATGTGTATTCCCGGCGTCTCTCCGGCTTCCCCGTTTCCCGGATGTATGGTGTGCAGGAGATCCGCGGACAGCAGACTGTCCCTCAAAACGATGACATCGAGCAGATCGACTTCACCGTCGCCGTTCACATCAGCCGACCTCAGTTGCAGATCCGGCAGCTCTATTCTTCCGAGCAGATGATCGATAACCGCCGTAAGATCGCCGATGCCTATCAGATCGTCTCCGAGTACGTCTCCCGAACGAACGGACGAAACCGATATCGTATGATCCGATTGCACGTTGGAAAAAAGGTACGACGATACATATCCGCGGTCGATCCCGTCGACGACGACCCGGGCGATATTGTATCCCGGATTGGCTCCCATGAGAAACCCGCGATCCTCGCCGGATTCCACACTGATCTCCCCTTCCGGCTGGATGAAACTGTTCTCATCGCTAGAGGCGTATATTGTATAAAATTTCTCCTCGACGATGAAATCGATCCCGGTTATATCCGACTCGACCGGCCCGTCGATCATTATCGATTCCGGTTGAAATAGAAATCCTGAGAATGACGGTGTAATCGTAAGATCCGTTGTTCCATGCCTGATTCCGTCGAACAGATACATTCCGGAATCGTCGGTCACTGTTGTATCCCGGTAGGCTCCGTCGAGGACAACGGTGGCTCCGGGTAATCCGGCTCCCCCATCCAAAACTGTGCCTGTTATCGACCAGAAATACGGAAGCACATGTAGGGTCACTCTGTTCGATTCTCCTCCACCCGGCGGCGGGTTGACCAGATAGAGCGTGTTATCGCCGGGAGCGGCGATCTCCGAGACCATGAGCGTTGCTCTGAGCTGTGAACGACTCTGGAAGACGATGTTTGCTATATCAAGTCCCGTATCGGCGACGATCTGCGTGTAGCCGGCATAAAATTCACTGCCGCTCATAGTGACGTTGAGGGTATCTCCCCACCCGACCGTATCGGCCGAGATATCGCTTATAGCCGGAACGCCGGCGAGCGTGGTAAATCTCCGAACCTGCGACCAACCGCTGAGACCCTCGCTGGACTCCGAGCGTACTCGCCAGTAATAATTCAAGAAATATCCAAGACCCGTTAATTGATAGACCGTATCACGTACGTCGACCGCGGTTTCGACGATCGACGAGAATACCGGAGTGAGCGATACCTGGAGTGCATAGGATTCGGCATTCTCCGCCTGCGCCCATCTGAGCAGAACCTCGGTCGGGGTACCCGTCGCTCCCGCCGGCGGATCGATGAGAGCAGGCGGTTCCAGTGCCGAGGTATCGGGAATGATCGCCTGGAGGGTTGCGAGCACGTAGATACCCCCCGCTTGGTAGATGCCGTCGCCCATCGTATAGGTTGCCTCGACCACTTCATACTCGGTGTTGGTATCCCGTCTCCAGATACGATAGTGAATAATTTCTCCCGCACGAAGACCGTCAATCGCCGGTGTCAGAAAGTCGTTACCCCATGCCGTGAGGGCTATATTGGCAGTATCAGTATATACGACCGCGCCGACACATAATCCTTCAGGGGTAAATACACCAATTTCGTCCCCGGGTGACAGGAGAGTGTCCCCGATGGATGGATTTACGACGAGTGGTATGCCTATTGTTGCATAATTGCCGGTACCGGAGGTGAATATGAAATGGACAGGATTGGTGTCAGCCTTCAGCGGGAAGAGGATAACCGCGAGAAATAAAAAGAGTAGAAATCGCATGCTTGGTATAATAGGTTCCGGACCGGGTTCGGCTACCAATATACATAAATATTATATAAGAAACATTAGTAGTTAAGGAAGTTCTATGTGGAAAAAATTCGAAATTCGGAGCTCAAAATCCGATGTTAAAAATTCGAAATTCGAAGTTCGAAATCCGAAATTTG
>CAZBUK010000125.1:0-8568 GCA_964495085.1 uncultured Ignavibacteriales bacterium | reverse complement strand
CTGAAGGCCGGGGCTATGGATCTGATTATAATGAACTTAATAGCCCCGCCTTTTAAGGTGGGGACATCGGATGTCACCATCACCTGATTAGGGGTTTTAACCCCTTCAATTACAAAATTATCTCTGTTGCGTAACATCAGTTAGTGACACCCATAAATAGAGTAGAATAATATTATGTACCGTTTCGTCAAGATTCAGATACTGAGTAGATATATTGGCAAAATTTAAAACGAAATACGGATATTTTACCGATGACGGCAGGGAGTATGTTATAACGACGCCCCGTACACCCAGACCATGGATTAACATTCTCAGCAACGGCGATTATGGAGTAACCATATCGCAAACAGGGAGCGGATACAGCTGGAGAACCCATGCGCAACTGAACAGGATTACCCGATGGGAGCAGGATCTGATCAAGGACGAATGGGGAAAGTATATTTATGTCAGAGATACGGAATCCCTAAAAATCTGGTCGGCCGGATGGAAGCCGGTGTGCAGCGAACCCGAAGCTTACGAGTGCAGGCATGGAATCGGTTATACGACCATCCGATCGAGGAATCACGGCATCGACTCTTCACTGCTTGTATTTGTTCCGTTCGATGAACCTCTCGAATTGTGGAAGCTGAATTTACATAATCTATCCCGCAGAAAACGAACGCTTGAGTTATATACATACTTTGAATGGTGTCTCGGTGCGGCGCCCGATTGGCACAGAGAGTTTCATAAATCGTTCATTGAAACAGAGTACGATCCGCAACTCGGCACCCTGTTTGCAACAAAACGCTTGTGGGAGATTCCTGCACCGAACGGACATTGGAATACCAATTGGGATTATACTGCATTCCATTCATCGAGCATTAAACCCGCCGCACATGATGCCGATAAGGAGAGTTTTATCGGAAGGTATATGAATCAACGGATGCCCGCGGCGGTATCGACGGGGAAATCCGGGAAACGAACAGGTAACTGGCTTGATCCTATCGGCCATCTCAAATTGAAGGTAACACTGAAACCGGGGGAGAGTAAAGAAATTTCATTTACTCTCGGCGCAGCGCGTTCACGGACCGAAGCGGTAGAACTGATCCGCAAATATAAATCCAACAATGAAGTCGATCACGCACTTGAAGCTGTACACAATCGATGGGATCGTTTGCTCGAAAATTTTAATGTCCGTACACCGGACGAGTCGATGAATATGCTGATGAATACGTGGCTCAGATATCAGGCGATCGCCGGAAGGCTCTGGGGACGCACCGCGTATTATCAGATGGGTGGCGCGTATGGTTTCAGAGACCAGCTTCAGGATAGCCAGGTATTTCTTCCCACAGACCCGGAACAGACAAAAAACCAGATCCTTCTACATGCCAGACATCAGTTCAAAGACGGCACGGTCTATCATTGGTGGCACCCGATAAGTGAAGTGGGCCATCCGACCGGGATGACGGACGATCTTCTCTGGCTTCCGTTTATTTTGAGAAGCTATCTGGATGAAACGGACGACTTGAATATCCTTTCTCTGCATGAACCGTTTATAGACGATCCACAATCCGCTTCGTTATACGATCATTGCATACGGGCGATCGATAAATCTCTTGAGCGGTTCAGCGATCGCGGATTACCGTTGATAGGTGCGGGAGATTGGAACGATGGATTAAGCGCAGTCGGCCTTAGTATGAAAGGCGAGTCCGTCTGGCTGGGACTGTTCCTTACTAAAATTCTAAACGATTTTTCGGAAATTGCGGAACGTTACGGTGATGAAGATACAAGAGATATGTACAAAGAACGGGCTGATGTACTTAAACGTACGCTTAACGAGGTCGCGTGGGATGGCGAATGGTATTACCGGGCGACGAAAGATTCGGGGGAGAAACTGGGAAGCAGGGAGAATAAGGAAGGACGGATATATCTTAATGCACAGACCTGGGCAGTACTAGCAGGCGTAGCAGAAAATGAGCGGGCTGAACAAGTGATGAATATGGTTGAAGAACACCTTGAAAGCGAGGTGGGTCCTCTTCTGCTCTATCCGGCATATAAAACTCCGGATGAAGAAATCGGATATCTGACGCGGTACAGTCCTTCGATGCGGGAGAACGGAGGCGTTTATACCCATGCTGCGACATGGACGATTATCGCCGAAGCTATGATTCGCCGGGCGGATGCGGCATACCGGATGTTTACAAAAATTAATCCGGTCAAGAGGGGCGGGAAACCGGATACGTATTTTGCCGAACCGTATGTAACCTCCGGAAATATCGAAGGTCCCGAATCTGCATTTTACGGTCGGGGAGGGTGGACATGGTATTCCGGTTCAGCGGCATGGTTGTATAAGGTAGCTCTTGAATGGATACTCGGCGTACGCCCCGTGCGCGAAGGACTTCAAATAGACCCGTGTATTCCCGCAGATTGGGAGGAGTATTCCGTCAGACGTTACTTCCGTGGTGCGGTCTATGTAATTACCGTTAAAAATCCGGAGCATCTGAGTTACGGCATCAAGGAGATTAAAATCAATGGAAGCATATACGAATTCGATACGGAATCATGCCGGAAAATTCTTCCGCTCATGCCTGAAGGATCCATGACAACCGTAGAAGTATTATTAGGATGAGTATGCATCATCTTCGTTATGTAGCGCTTTTACTGCTCATTCCGGCGATTATTTGTGCCTCCCGCCTGCCCCAAGCATCCTCTTCACCCGATGAGATAAATTCCCCGGCACCGATACCGATGAAAGTTATTTCCGGCGACGGTAGTGCAATCCTCAGATGGGATAATCCGGGCGACGGTGACATATCTTCACTTACTCTTTACCGCAGGGGAACAGAAGACGAAGTATTTTATACAGTAGCAAATTTACCTCCCGGGATTTATAATTACGTCGATCTCGATCTTGAGAACGGCAACAGCTACGAATATATACTCATACCGAATTACACGGAGAGCGAATACCTGCCGAAGGGATTTCTAAACGAGATAAACTCAGTAGCTGTATCGACCATTGCCCCCGTTGCTATGACCGATGAGGAATTCCTCGATTACCTGCAGCACGCATCGCTCGACTTCTTCTGGTATGAAGCCAATCCCTCAAACGGACTCATTAAAGACAGAAATACCGATTGGTCTCCGAGCAGCATCGCATCCATAGGGTTCGGTCTCACTGCCATATGTATAGGCATAGATAGAGGCTGGATATCTCCCGATGAGGGCCGACAGCGGATTCTTATAACCCTCCGGACATTCTGGGAGAAACCCCAAGGTCGGGAATCCATGAATACAATCGGATATCGGGGATTCTTTTATCACTTTCTCGACATGGCCACCGCCTACCGGACGTGGTCCTCCGAACTTTCCTCGATCGATTCGGCTCTTTTGCTTGCAGGCATTTTATATGCCAAAGAGTATTTTACCTCAAGCGATACCGATGAACAGGAAATACGCGATCTCGCGGACTCGATATATCACCGTATGGAATATAACTGGATGCGAAATTTCGAACCTTCTCTCACTATGGGGTGGCATCCCGAATCTGGTTTTATCGGCGCACGGTGGATCGGTTATAATGAAGCGATGATACTATATATTTTGGGACTCGGTTCTCCGACACACCCTCTCGCAGAACGAAGCTGGAGCGCATGGACCAGCGGATACGAGTGGCAGACTCATTACGATTATTCGTTTGTGATATTTCCGCCTTTATTCGGACATCAATATTCCCACTGCTGGATAGATTACAGATATATCGCCGATGCATATATGAGAAACCGGGGCATCACCTATTTCGAGAATTCCCGCCGTGCGACACTTGCAAACAGAGAGTATTGCATTGAAAATCCGGGCGGGTTTGCCGGATACGGTGAGAACCTATGGGGGATTACCGCAAGCGATATCCAGGGAGGATATCTTGCCCGCGGTGCCCCTCCTGCGTTTAATGATGATGGTACGATCGCACCGACGGCTGCAGGCGGATCTATTCCGTTTGCACCCGAAGAAACTATAGCTGCGCTCAGGTATATGTATGACACCTATAAATCGAATCTCTGGGGCCCGTATGGATTTAAGGATGCATTCAATATAACGAAGAATTGGTTTGCGAGCGACCACATTGGAATCGATCAGGGTGCGATCGTTTTAATGATCGAGAATTACCGAACAGGAAAGGTCTGGGATGTTTTTATGCAGAATACAAATATTCAGAACGGTTTGGTAAAAGCCGGTTTTATGCCGGTTACGAATGTATCCGAAGAAGAATACAGGGGAACAGATTACTATCTTGAGCAAAACTATCCCAATCCGTTCAATCCAGAAACCAGAATAACCTATTCAACGGCAAGACCCGGGATAGTGGATCTGACTATATATAATGTAATCGGTCAGGAGGTAACTGTCCTGGTCGATGAGTTCAAAAATCCCGGAATTTATACGGTCAATTTTAATGCCGGCTTATTACCGTCCGGTGTGTATTTCTATTCGCTTAGGACCGACGGATTTAATGAGACACGTATGATGGTGGTGGTCAGATAGGAATCTGTATAAGTATATAATGCTCTTCGGTAGTCCTTTCAATCGCGTCATAAATTTCCAGATATCGATAGTGGTGTGCGGCAATAAAATAAAAGGAATATGCAATGGGACTGAACAGATACTTTGTACTGTTTCTCATTCTTTTATACATAATCCCGATAGTATCATGCGCTCCGGATGAACGCTACGAGACAGAGGCAGAGTTATGGGATCCATTCCTCGATACATTGCAGTATGATACATTTCGCTTTTTCTGGGAGACGACGAATCCCGTTAATGGCTTAGTCCACGACCGATTTCCGACTCCGGCCTTTTCAAGTATTGCCGCGGTCGGATTCGGATTGACGGTTTATCCGATCGGTATCGAGCGTGGATATGTCACACGTGATCAGGCCGTAGAAAGAGTTCTGACAACTCTTCGGTTTTTCTGGAGTGCACCCCAGGGTCCGGAACCCCACGGTACGGCCGGCTATCGTGGCTTTTTCTATCATTTCCTCGATTTTGAAACCGGTATGCGTTTCGACGAACAGATCGAACTCTCAACGATCGATACGGCTTTGCTGATTGCCGGAGCTCTCTTTTGTCGGATGTATTTCGACCGGGACGATGCCCGTGAACAAGAAATTCGAGAACTTGCAGATTCGCTATACCGAAGGGTTGAATGGGATTGGATGCAGGATCCGCCGGGGGCGATAAGCTCCGGATGGTATCCGGAAACCGGTCCCATACCCTATCATTACCGCGGCTATAGCGAAGCTATGATATTGTATATCCTTGCCCTCGGATCCCCGACCTATCCGGCGGACACTACAGCCTGGCTCGATTGGAGTTCTACCTACCAATGGGGGGATTTTTACGGTTTCGAACATTTAAATTTCGGTCCGCTCTTCGGGCATCAGTATACACATTTGTGGATCGACTTCCGTCATATCTACGATGAATATATGCGCGAGAAAGGGATCGACTATTTTGAGAATTCCAGACGGGCAGCACACTCACAACGGGCATATGCAATAGCCAATCCGATGAGGTGGCAGGATTACGGGGAAAATATATGGGGTTTAACCGCATGCGACGGACCTGCCGACACCGTTATTATTTTTAACGGTGAGGAAAGAACGATCCGAACATATTCGGCGCGTGCCGCAAGTATTAAATATATTAACGACGACGGCACCATTGCTCCTACGGCCGTTGCCGCCTCACTGCCGTTTGCTCCCGAAATAGTTATCCCCGCGTTACTCGAGATGAAATCCAGGTACGGCGATGCGTTGTATCAGGAATATGGATTTCTCGACTCATTCAATCCGTCGTTCAGAGTCGGTAGATATTCTGAGACCGGTTGGTTTAACGACGATTATCTCGGTATCGATCAGGGGCCGATAGTCATAATGATAGAGAATTACCGGAACGATTTCGTCTGGGATCTCATGAGGCAGAACTCTTACCTGAGGATGGGATTACTGAGGGCAGGTTTCTCGGGTGGTTGGCTGACGAATACAGAATGAAAAAAAATCGTACAGAGAGATCGCTCAATGGGAAGTGGGAACTTGAACCCTCGGGAAAAGGCAGCATTCCCGATGCGATGAACTATTATGTCCCCGTTCCCGGTTTGGTAGATCTGGCAGAACCGGGATACAATTGGAAATCATACGATTATCACTGGTATCGGACAGTCTTCACCGTTACTAAATCCGAATTAACAGAGCTCGTTTTTTTAAAAATAGGGCATGCTTCATTCGGAACGAAGATTCTGCTTAATGGAATAGAAATCGGCAGTTCAATCGCATGTTATACCTCCCAGGAATACGATCTGCGTCCGGCTCTCCGGTACGATATACCGAATACTTTGTGTATTCGTGTCGGTGCGAAACACACACTGCCCGCAGAAAGTGCGGTGGGTAATGACTATGAGAAGACCGATTTCATTCCCGGCATCTGGGGGGATGTTACGTTGATCCAAACGTCAAATCCCCGGGTTGAGTATGTACAGATAATTCCTCATATCGGGACGGAAGAAGCCGAGGTAAGGATAACAGTAGGGAATTATTCGGATCGGCCGCTGATTGTACGACTGCAATCACGGGTAGCGGTTAAACAGGGAAGAGGTACCGTATCACAGGACGTATCGGTTCCCTGCGCCGTTGCTGCAAACGGTAACATTACCGTAACTGCAATTCACAAAATACACCAACCGGTACTATGGTCACCCGATTCTCCATTTCTATATGAACATTCCGTTCTCATCGAAGGCGATAACCGGATAACTGACGAGCTTACCACGACTTTCGGTATGCGCGATTTCAGAGTATCCGGCAGCGATTTTTATCTTAACGGGAAGAAAATATATTTACGGGGCGGGAATATCGCATTTCACCGATTCCTTTCCGATCCCGAACGCGCTGATCTCCCTTGGAGTGAGGAATGGATTAAAAAAATACTCATAGATATTCCAAAAGCGCATCATTTCAATTTTTTCAGAAACCATCTCGGTCAGATGTATAATCGATGGTATGATATCGCCGACGAATATGGTATGCTTATACAAAATGAATGGCAGTTCTGGGGAGTTACGGGAAGCAAAGAACAAATAATCACCGAATTTACACAATGGCTTCGGGATAACTGGAATCATCCGAGCATTATTATCTGGGATGCGCTTAACGAAACCCGTGATGCCATTATTGAACATGAAGTCATTCCCCTGATGAAAAAACTCGATCCTACCCGTCCCTGGGAACCGGTCGACTTTCTCGAAGATCACCCGTATATTTATTCTCTCGGTCCTGTCTTGAATGAGAAAGCATTCGGCTGTACGCGCTCGTTACATGATATCGAAAATCTATCCGAGCCCTCGGTCGTTAACGAGTTCCTCTGGTGGTGGTTGGACGGTGCGGATAATCCCACCGAGCTTACCCGGCAGGTCATCGAACGCTGGCTTGGAAGGGAATATACAAAGGCTGATATTATTGAAAGGCAGTCGTTCCTTTGTCAGGAATTGGTCGAATTGTTCCGGCGGATGAAGGTCGATGCTATTCAACCCTTCGTATACCTGAGCAACAACAATGGTCCAACCGCACATTGGTTCCGGTCTCCGATTGCAGAGTGCATTCCGAAACCGGTTCTGAAGACATTAAGAAATGCATTTGCACCGGTTGGTATCAGCATCGATTTGTGGGACCGGCATTTTTTTACCGGTGAGACAAGAGAAGTTCGACTTTTTGTATTCAACGATACCCAATTAGAACAAAAAGGAGTAGTCAGCTACGGTATTACCGACTCACATGATTCCTGGATTCACTCAGAACGTCTCCATGTGAGCGTACCTCCGGTCGGGATCGCTATTAATCCCGTTGAGATTCTGTTCCCGGATGTAGAGGATTCGTACTATATACGTGCGGAACTTATGCCGGGTATCTCGGAAGAAATTAGTTCTTACAGCAGAAAAATAGTATACACTTTCAGAAAGAAATTTAAAAGGATCGAATCATCAGGACGGCCGATTACCGTGCTCGAGGGTCCAAGCGGCGAACTTGTATCATTCTTTGCACAAGCGTCTCTCCGGGTGGACACCTATGCCGGTAAATCGTTAACCGGTTCAGAAATTTTATTCGTCGGTCCCGGTATGATTCATGACGAACGATTTACATTAAACCTCGGATCTATTACCGATTTCATCAGAAGCGGTGGTACCCTTGTCGTAATTGAACCCGAATTCGGTATAGAAGAAACGAAAATTTTGACTCTCGCAGAGGGCGTTCGCATTGAGGTCGAGCCGAGGGAGGATAGAGAGAAAGGCGGGTATGATTCATATATTTTCCCGGAAGATGCCACGCATCCGCTCTGGGAAGCTATAGATCCGAAACATCTCAGGATGTTTAACGGTGCATACGGAGGGGAGATCGTATCACAATGTAATGTCACTCCCACTATTGATCATACCGTGCTTGCGCGATGCGGTTTGGGATTACAGGTAGTTGCAGTTGCTGAAATTCCGGTTCAACGCGGGAAGATAGTAATTTCACGTCTTCAGGTACGGAGCCGGTT
>CAZBUK010000124.1:0-8673 GCA_964495085.1 uncultured Ignavibacteriales bacterium | reverse complement strand
TATGCTTGCTACCGATATCGCACGCCTACGGCGTGCTTTTATGTCTACGAGAATCTCTGCCTGTTCCGGGTATTGTTATCTGTTCATCCTACAATGTTCTCTCCGTTGAATTTCAGACCGTATAATTCTGATTCCAATTCACGCCGTAGGCGTGAAATGTTGGTAGCAGATCAACATCCATTAATCGAGGCACCTCGGAGAGGTGCAATAATTGTTTCATTGATTTTATAAAATACGCAGGCTTATCTACAACAACATTGCGCCTCGCTGAGGCGCTACGGTGTTTGGGCACTATATGCTTGCTACCGATATCGCACGCCTACGGCGTGCTTTTATGTCTACGAGAATCTCTGCCTGTTCCGGGAGTTGATATCGGATAATCCTACAATGTTCTCTTCGCGTCTCCACTGGTATACAGACTGTAAAATTCTAATTGCTTTTCACGCCGTAGGCGTGAAATGTTGGTAGCAGATCAACATCCATTAATCGAGGCGCCTCGTAGAGGTGCAATAATTGTTTCATAGGTTTTATAAAATACACAAGCTTATCTACAACAACATTCCGCCTCTCCGAGGCGCTACGTTGTTTGCCTGTTATGAACTTGCTACCAATATCGCACGCCTACGGCGTGCATTTTCTCTACTATGTGCATAGTCATCGGGTTATTCTGTAAATTCCTCTACCATCTCGGCGGGTAGATAGCATGTATTCTTAAGATTTTTTCTCACGCCGGAGGCGTGAAATGTCGATAGCATAACTGATGCCGCCCAGATTTTTTAATAGTGAGAATTCGGAGGTGAGTATATTATATTCCCGACTCATATTAATGCATATTTCTGGCACACAAATTGACATAGATACTCATGGTAATCAACTAAAAATACAGGTGAAGTATGAATACAGCGGCGGAAATTCAGGCGGAAATATTGAATGCGATAGCGCACCCGAACAGAATCCGGATTCTGCAAAAGATACGCACCGGGAAGAACTGTAATTGTGAGATCGCGCCTGCACTCGATCTTGAACAATCAAATCTATCGCGCCACCTTAAAATTCTCGTTAAAAGCGGCATTTTGAGGTCATGGAAAGATGGATTGCGAACAAATTACGAGATATCCGATAACAGGATATATGATCTTCTCGATATGGTATCGGGAATAGCAAAATTGAGTCTTGAACAGAAACTCGATACCTTCGCGATGAGCTGATTTTTTTTACAAATTATATGAGCGTATACTCATATTCTCATATTTAATAAAAAGCTGAAGAAAATTACAAAAAATGAGAAAGAACCCGTTTATACTCTATTTGCTGATAGGATCCGTACTATCGGTTTTCATTATTGCAGCATATATAACAAATTCCCGCAGCCAGGTGCCGGTTAGTTTTGCGCAGGAAACGGTCACATTGAGGGAAGTTCAGCATTTGAACCGGACCGGTATTTCGGTAGTCCTCAAATCCGGAAAATATACCATTCTCGAATTTGGCGGCAGAGGGTGCATTCCATGCCGGAAGATGCAGCCGATTCTCTCGGAAGTAGAGGATCGCTTCGGCGCTTCGATCAATGTATACAATGTATACCTTGAAGATGATATGTCGCTCGCCCGGGATTTCCGGATCAGTCTGATTCCGACGCAAATAGTATTCGATACTGAAGGAAAAGAGATAATGAGACATGTAGGGTTTTGGGAACGGTCGGCTTTGCTTGCCAAGCTGCAAAATTTTGGTATCATCTGATTATGGAACTTGTGGAAAATATCGGCGAGTTCATCGTACTTAATCCGGTACTTGCGTTCGCCCTGGTTTTTTTCGGCGGTATATTATCCAGTGCGAATCCATGCGTATTGGTAACCATCCCGATGATCATCGGATATGTCGGCGGTTATGCCGGCGATAACAAACAAAGAGCCTTGTTTTATTCTCTTATGTTTGTACTCGGATTATCCATTACCTTTACGGCGCTCGGTCTGATCGCGGCGCTCGCAGGCACTCTCTTCGGAGATGTCGGTTGGTTCTGGCAATATGTGATCGGCATTGTAGCTATTCTGATGGGATTGCAATTGCTCGGTGTATATGAATTCCCCCAACCTAATCAGGCGCGAATGAACGTATCGCATAAAGGCGTCGCCGGCTCCTTTCTGCTCGGCATGTTGTTCGGAATCGTATCATCTCCGTGTGCAACGCCGGTCCTTGCGGTGATTCTTGCTTTTGTTGCGGCCGGCGGCGACATCGTGTACGGAGGTTCATTGTTATTTGTCTATGCCCTGGGACATTGTGTTTTAATGCTTCTTGCCGGGACATTTATCGGCGTTGCACAGTATATGGTCCGGTCAACAGGCGCCTCCCGAATTTCGTACTGGGTGAAGAAGATCAGCGGCATGGTTATAACCGCAGTAGGTATTTATGTTTTATTCATGTAAATCGATTGATTTGAAAGGTGATGGAAGGTTAATACACAAATGATACTCGATCTACTCAAAGCAGGATTATTGTCGCTCGAAGACTACATCCTCGCGCACACCCTCACTTGTCTCGTCCCGGCGTTCCTGCTCGCCGGGGCCATGGTGACGTTCGTGAACCGCGAGGCAATACTCGATTATCTCGGCGAACGTGCGAACGTTTTCAAAGCGTTTTCACTGGCTGCAGCGGCGAGTTTTCTCGTTGCAGCCTGTTCTTGTACGGTTATTCCCGTCGCGAGCGGCTTATACTTTGCCGGAGCCGGTATCGGCGTGGCATTTATCATTCTCTGGGTCGCTCCGGCGGCAAACATATTGGCTCTTGTCTATACCGGAAGTATTCTGGGCGGCGAGATGGCGGCGGCTCGGGTAATCGCGGCGCTGCTTGTTGCATTCGTGGTGGGATTCGTCATGCGCTCCGTTTTTTCGAAGGAGAGAGCAGACATGGCGGCGACGCAGGAGAGCGGTCCTGTCGCCGTGGAAAAGAAACGGATAATTCAAAATAAAGATCTCGGATTGATCGGACTGATACTGCTCAGTCTGCTTGCACCTAATTATCTCGTACAGGAAGGACCGTATCTTCACAAAATTTACGTATGGGCGGCCGGCACATTGCTGGTGGTCGGTTATGCGTGGAAATTCATAGCCCGTGATCTTATAGAAGCATGGCTGCGGGAGACATGGTGGTTCGTCAAAGTAATCTTTCCGCTTCTGCTCGGCGGTGTATTTCTTGTCGGAATTATCGGTGCGATTTTACCCCAACAATGGGTTCAGGACTGGCTCGGCGGGAACAGCATACTTGCTTCGTTCCTTGCAACGCTGATCGGTGCGGTTAGTTACTTTGCGACCATGACCGAAGCGCCGTTCGTCGATACGCTCATGGGGCTCGGCATGGGTAATGGTCCGGCGCTGACACTGCTACTCACCGGACCCGGCATCAGTTTACCGAACTGGTTGGCGATTGCAAGAATCTTCGGCATTAAAAAAGCGCTTGTGTATGTACCAATGATTATAATACTCGGAACATTGGTCGGTTGGTTTTTCGGTAATTTTATTCTATAGCATCTTAAATCAGAAGGAGAAACACAATGAGAATCCAGATAGCGGGACCGGGTTGCGCGCGTTGTCAGCAGACTGAAAAAGTCATCACCAACGCTGCACAGGAACTTAATCTCGATGCGGATATTTCGCACGTGTACGACGTAAAAGAGATGGTGCAATTGGGTGTAAGAATTACTCCCGCAGTATTAATCGACGGTAAAATAGTGATGGCTGGCAGAGTTCCTTCGGCCGGTGAAGCGAAGAAGATTTTACAGCCTATCGAAGGATAATTTTCTCCCGCATCTCCGGTATGCCCGGACTCGGGGTGGTATTCCTAGCCATCCCGGTAATCGGGTTGTTCGGATAGGAATAGATCCACTTAATACTGCCTTTGGCAGTACTGCCGAATAAGTAAATGTCGATCGGCGCTTCTGTTAAATAAGTATAGAAATGGCAGACTGCGTCATGCTCGGTTACCCTTACGGAGCGGTCACTCCCTGCGAGTTAAACACAAGGATTAATCATCTGCTGATCAAGACAGTTTTCCGGTTTTATACGTAACGCCCTCTCATTGACATTTATATTTACTCTCCTTACTATGAGTGAACATACCTGGTTTCACTCATAGATCTCACGACTGTATGTGTTTTCATCGCCGGTCCCATAAACTTCGTATCAATCATAAACGCACAGACCTCCCATGAACCTGAATAACAAATCTTTTTATCGTATTGCCGCACCCATACTATTCGCAGCGCTGTTATTCGGCGCAACTCCCGGCTTAACCCAGGAAATTACTGTCGAAGCGATAATCGATGCATCCGAAACACACGCTCTGATATCGGGGAATATATACGGACAGTTTATCGAACATATCGCCAATATTATCAATCACGGCCTCTGGGCGGAAATGCTCGACGACCGCAAATATTATTATCCGGTGCTTGAACGTGAGCCGGAACCGTCGGCGACCGGCCGTCCTCCGGGACGAAGGTGGACGGCGATTGGACCCGTAGATGCAATCACTATGGATACCGAGAACAGTTATATAGGAGATGTGAGTCCATCGATATCGCTCCATCAAACCGAAGAGCGCGGCATTCGGCAACGGGGACTCGGGTTGAAAGCCGGTGTTTCATTCACCGGAAGGATCGTCCTAGCGGCAAACCACAGAGCGCGTGTTTCCGTAAGCGTTGTGTATAATGAAAGTACCGGCGCGCGTAATACGACTGTGCTTGAAATGGAACCGGGAGAGTATAAGACATATCCGCTTGCATTCCCGGCAATAGGAGAGACATCGACCGGGATTTTTGAAATTGCCGCAGTCGGTGATGGCACGCTGCACATCGGCGCTGTTTCTCTTATGCCCGCCGACAATATGGATGGGTTCCGTCGCGAAGTGATCACTCTCCTCAAGTCCCTTAATTCCGGTGTTTACCGGTTCCCCGGCGGCAATTTTGTCTCGGCTCACGAGTGGCGGCATGCCATCGGCGATCCCGACCGGCGCCCTCCAATATGGGATCCGGTCTGGGGAGCGGTGCAGCCGAATGATGTCGGCACAGACGAGTTTATCGTACTTTGCCGGCTTCTCGATGTTGAGCCATACATTACGGTGAATGCCGGCTTCGGCGATGCATGGTCGGCAGCTCAACTCGTCGAGTATGCGAATGGTTCGGTCGATACGCCGATGGGACAATTACGAGCTGCGAGCGGTCATCCAGAACCCTACGGGGTGAAATACTGGGGTGTCGGTAATGAAGCGTGGGGTTCGTGGCAGATGGGGGCGATGGCGCTCAATCAATTCGTGGTGAAACACAATCAGTTCGCCCGTGCAATGCGCGATGTCGATCCGGCGATCATTTTAATCGGCAGCGGTGCGATGCCGGATGCGATGACGTGTTCAGGCGAATCGATGAGACGGACAGGATCCATCGTAACGGAGTACCTGGGACCTGCCGACTGGACGGGGGGACTATTCGCGCATTGTCTCGATAATCTCGATATGATCAGCGAGCATTTTTATACGTACGGCAACGAACGGTTCGACGTTGAAAAGGGTGATCGCGTGCCGCTCGATCCCGGTGAACCTCTTATCGATTGGATGCGCAGGCCGGCGAATCATGTGAAAACCAAGGTTGAAGCCTATCACGATTATCTGGAGATGGTTCCCGGGCTGGGAGATAAACATGTCCCGATCGCGCTTGCCGAGTGGGCGTATTCACAGGTCGTCCCGCATTCATACAAGGTCGTACCCGCGTATGCCTGGGTGTTCCACGAAATGATCCGGTATTCCGATCTCTATGAAATGGGGAATTTCACTTTCGCGACGTCTCTGGTGAGTTCGACCGGGACGGATGCGGTGCTGAATCCGGCAGGATTGCTTTTTTGGCTCTATGCGAATAATTTCGGAACAATCCCCGTAACCGTATCCGGTAATTCCCCTCAATCTGCTCCGGGATATCCGGCGGGGGGACAGGATCCGAGGATCAATGCGGGCAGTCCAACCTTCCCGCTTGATGTCGTTGCAGCCTGGACCCATGACCGGCAGTCGCTTACCATAGCCGTTATCAATCCTACCGAGTCTGAACAAACCATGAAGCTGAGCTTTACCGGCATCGATCTTTCCGGTACGGGCACCGTTTGGAGCATGGCGCCGGAAGACCTTGACGCGCGCAACCTCGTGGGAAAGACGCCCGAGGTGGAACTCGAGGAAGCGGCTATTACAAGTATACCCGTCAACCCCGTATTTGCTCCGCACAGTGTTACGATGTATAAGTTCGGGATTGCTAGATGAGTCTTACATCAGGGTCATTTTTTCTGCTGCATTAAAGTGGAGATGAGAAATGTTTGTATCTTATGCGGAGTAGAGTTTATCGCCCCGCCAGTTAACGGCGCAGGCAGCCAATATTTCGGTACGCACGGATCATATCTGGATATTTGCCTTTGGCGAAAGCAGAGCAATCCCTCCCCGTATAAAAGAGCAGTTCATCATCTACACATTTGATTTATCTGATTGATACGTATGATAAATATCGAATATAAAAATATCGAGGACTACGGACTTATCGGGAATCTCGATACATGCGCGCTTGTCGGTAACGACGGCTCTATAGACTGGCTCCCGATCCCCCATCTTGCATCACCGAGTATATTCGGGGCGATCCTGGATCATACTAAGGGAGGCCGGTTTGTTATACATCCTTCGGAAATGTATACCTCCCGGCAAATCTATCTTGAAAATACCAATATCCTTGAAACGGAGTTTACGACCTCCGGAGGGAGGGCAACGGTAACCGACTTTATGCCCGTTCAGCATGCCGAAGGCCAAAAAACCGAAATGCCGCGAGGCGTGTTCCGAAAGATTCACTGTCAGGAAGGAAACCTCGAGGTCGATGTACAGTTTCAACCTCGATTCGATTACGGCAGGGTTATGCCTGCGTTTGAAAAGCACGTTGCAGGAATAAAGGCCAGCGGTGGCGGACAGGTGGTGTTTCTTCAAACCTCATTTCCCATTTCCGTACAAAACGACGCGATAACAGCGCACCTTTCATTGAAACGGGGAGACACGAGATGGTGTGTTTTGCACCTTGATGAAACGGTTCCCCTCACTAAAAGCGAATGCGATGAATGGTTGCAGTTTACAATACGGTACTGGCGCACGTGGGCGCATTCGTGTAACCCCGATGAGTGCGTATTCGCCGGACCATGGCACGATCTTGTCGTTCGTTCAGGATTGACGCTCAAACTCCTGACTCACCCTTCCACCGGTGCGATCGCCGCCGCGCCGACCACCTCGCTTCCGGAGGAGATAGGAGGAGTGCGGAACTGGGATTACCGGTACGCCTGGATCAGAGACGCATCCTTTACCGCGCAGGCGCTTTACGACCTGGGACACAAACACGAAGCCCTGGAATATTTTCACTGGTTCCAGCGCATCTGCTCACGCAAAAGGCATCCGTCTCAAATACAAATCATGTATACGCTGCACGGCGGTACCGATCTTGAAGAAATTGAACTCGGACATCTTTCGGGCTACAAAAACTCAAGACCGGTAAGAATCGGAAATAAAGCGGCACAACAGAAACAGCTTGATATTTACGGCGAATTGATCGATGCTTTTTATGAAACAGTCCGATACGAACGGAATTTAACGGAGGATGACTGGAAGCTGATTTGTTTTATAACCGATTATGTCTGTGAGGTGTGGAACACCCCGGATTTCGGAATCTGGGAGGTGCGTTCGGAACCGAAGCATTTCACCTACTCTAAATTGATGTGCTGGGTCGCACTCGATCGGAGCATCCGGATGTCGGAGGTGACGGCGTTCCGCTGCGACATCCGGCGGTGGAAGACAACACGGGATGAAATCCGGGAGACAATTCTCCGCCGTGCGTTCAACGAAAAACTTTACTCCTTCGTTCAGCATTTTGAATCGGAAGCGCTGGATGCAACCGGTTTGTTGATACCGATTCTGGGATTCCTTCCGTATGACGATGCAAGAGTCCGGGGAACGATCGAAGCGACGATGCGACACTTGTATGAAAACGGTTTTGTTTACCGGTATAACGGCGAAGACGGTTTACCGGGCGGGGAAGGGGCGTTTATCCTGTGTACCTTCTGGCTTGTGGATGTGCTCGCACTCTCGGGGAGAATCGACGAAGCGGAGGAATTATATATGAATGTACTCGACCACGCGAGTCCGCTCGGCCTCTTCGCCGAGGAGCTCGATCCCCAAAGCGGTATTCATCTCGGAAACTATCCGCAGGGATTCAGTCATATCGGATTGATCAATAGCGCATTATATATCGGGAAAGCGAGAGGAAGAACACAAATCGGACCCGAGCCGATCGGATGACACCGGGAAAATTCCATGACGAAGTATGTGAAGTCACATCATTGCACTTACCCCACCTACATCCTCGGTAACCGCCGCGTCTGATCAGTGGTATGTGAGGAAACAGTCGATCACTTTCGTGAAATTATTGAAAAAGGTATTCCGGTACCGTGGATCGCTCCCCGATCTAAGCAATCCCGAGAGAATCGTTTAAATCACAGGATAAATTTGTTTTTCATTTGATAGCTTCCGTTCACATTATGGACAGAATTTTATGACATATATAGTATCATTGGTGTCCAAAATAATTATAGACGAAGTGAACATAGTGGAATATTGCAT
>CAZBUK010000123.1:0-8902 GCA_964495085.1 uncultured Ignavibacteriales bacterium | reverse complement strand
CCCACAACCCCGACGATTTCGGCCTGGTGGACCTGAACCATTCAAAATTCTTTATATTTTATTTTGGACAGATGTGATTACTCACCGATAATTAACGGACTGAGATCGAATCTGCCTCCATCAGGCGCAGCGACATATCGGCAAAATCGACAAGCAGGACATACCGGTCCCCGTCCCTCGTCCTGAAATAACCGGCGAGACGTTCCCCGGTCTCCTCATATCCGATCCGTTCAGCGAAAAAGAATTTTTTCGCTTCAGGGTATTGCTCGGCTTCGAGAATTGCGTAGAGCGCTTCGATCGTCGACTCGGCGCCTGAATTCATGTTTACCGTTTCGGGATCGTTTATACCGTCGAAGCATCTTCCCGTCGAAGGATCATACATGGATACCTTCAGTACGTTATCGCCGAAGAACCAGCCGGTGAGAATACCCGCCAATCTTTGATATTCGACATTTCCGGTCGCATCAAACAACCTGAGCGCGCCCACGATCATGGGCCGGAGGTTATATGCGATCTGCGAATACTCACGCACCGATGCCGGATCGTCGATGTGGAATTCGCGGATCATGCCCGTGATCGCGATTCGCGCGATCAGACCCTTGACCTCGCGTTCACCCGCCGCGATGAAGCTCTCTTCGCCTATCAATCCGCCGGCTGATGCCAGCGCCTGGGTCTGTCCGTTCGCCCATGCGTGCCACAGATCCGGCGTCGACGGAAATACACCGTATGGGAAGGCTCGTATATCGCCGGCCTGCATGCCGATGAAAGCCTCGCCGAACTTCCGGAGATAACCGGCGACCCGTTCGTCCGGTACGGCTTTATAGTACTCGATCAGACCGAGCATCAGTTCGCTCGTCAAAGCTGCGCCGTAGGTATCGAATTGATATATCAGCCATGCGGGTACTCTGGCCGTTCCCACCTGTGCATACCTGCCATATGATTCGAGAACGGAATCTATTTGCCCGAACGCCCCTTCGACGACCTGCCTGCATTCCGCTGCGAGTGGTGGATCCGTCTCCCGGAAGATCCGGTACGCGTACGCGGCCGCCCAAACGCCTCGTACAGCCCACCACCCGAAGGATGGATAGCTCGTTGTTCCATCCGTGTTGATCGCATGATCTCTGAAAATGAAATTATAAAACCTTCCATCATCCAGTTGCATCTTGATAATAAACCGGAGTAATGGACGAGCGCGATGCAGGCTTTCTTCATTACCGGTCAACTCATAGTGACGGAGATAGACGACGGCAGCCCGTGCAACGTCGTCGACACAGGTGATCCCCTCGGGTCCGGATTCCGCTGCCGGCACCCATTCGTAGTCCGGATAGTTTGCATAAATATGGACGATGTCAACCGAATCCCCGAGAAATTCGATTCTCTCTGTAAGGTGTTCAAGATGGGAGAAATTGACATACGACCGGTCCGGGACCTCCCCGCCGCATCCCGCAAGTATCCACACAACGAGGACCGCATACAGGTGACTAAGCGAATAGTTACGGAGCATGTGCGGTTCCGTCAGATTTATTGAGAAATGACTCGAGTTCTTCAAGCGAAGGAAGAGCCGGGATCGCTCCCTGTTTCGTCGCAACGAGCGCGCCTACTGCATTCGCTTTTCTGCAGATCGCAGAGAGCTCCGACCGGGTGAGGGATTCCGGATTCTTATCCTCGCTCAGGATCCCGAAAAGTAAACCCGCGAGAAATCCGTCGCCGCAGCCGGTGGTGTCGATTGCATTCACGGAAAAACCGTCAACCTCCTGCCCCTCCCCCCCGGAGGATACAAAACATCCCCGTTCACCCCGTGTTATGACGACGAGTTTGGGTCCCATCTGCTCAAGTTTCATCGCCGCACGCATTATGTCGTCCTCCCCTGTGAGGAACTGCGCCTCTGATTCGTTCATTCTCAATATCGAAGTAAACCGGATTATTTTGAGGAGGAGTTGTTTTGCCAATGTTTTCGATTTCCAGAGACTGAAACGAATATTCGGATCGAAGGATATGAGCGCGCCGAGCGACTGTATCTCGCTGATGATGCCGATGAGTGTCGAGCGCGCCGGTTCGTTGAGGAGCAGGAATGAGCTGATATGGACAATGCGCGATTTCCGAAGACGCCTCAGATCGATGTGAGACCTGAGCAGATAAATATCCGCAGGGTGTAGTTCCCAAAAATCAAAATCCCGTTCGCCGGTCTCCGTTAAGGATACAAATGCCAGGCGTGTTTTATATTCTTTTGCAGGACTGATGCCGCTTGTATTGACGCCGGCTTGCTCGAGCTCTCTGCAAAGAAACGTACCGAACGGATCGTCGCCGACTCTTCCCATGAACGACGTCTGAACGCCGAGCCGCGCAAGGCCGACAGCAACGTTGGCGGGCGCGCCACCCGCGGTTTTTTTAAATCGACGCGCATGGATCAGCGATTTTCCGGGTTCTTCCGAAACGAAATCGACTATTAACTCACCGATGCAGGTAACCATAGGGCAGAGAATGTTATTGTTAGGGATAATTTTGTATGAGGTCAAACCGATAAATGAACCTATCGTATTGGTTAAAAAGCTACAAGATGCCCGGGTTGTCTGTAAGGACCCTCATTCCCGGCAGGGATCATATAGTAGTCCGGTCCGGAACAATAATGTTCTTCACGGTTTTTCCGGTTCGAAGGCTTTCGAGCGCCGACCCGAAGTCGCTCAGGCGGAATTCTTCGACCGGGAAAAACCGGAGATCTATAACTCCCCGCTCGAGCGTATCGATCGCTACGGCGTATGTGAACGGGTTGATGTACGATCCCATAATGGTCAGCTCATTCGCGAAGATTTCGTACGGTTCTATTTCTATCGTGATGTCCCGGGGACAAACTCCAAAGAAAATAATCTTTCCTCCTCTCCGGGCACAGCGCAACGATTCCCGCATCGTGACGGGTTTACCCACACATTCGAATACGATATCCGCGCCGTTCGGAAGATGATCCTTAACCGCCGCATTTATCTCCGAGTTCTGCGGATCGATGACCGCGGTCGCTCCCAGATGGCCTGCGAGTTTTCGCTTCCGCGCATCGGGTTCCGCGACAATGATTCGATCCGCTGCGGAATTTCGCACGAGTGCGGTCATAAGCAACCCGATCGTGCCTGCACCTATAATGACGACCGAATTCCCACGTTTAATTCCCGCCCGATCGATCCCATGCAGGATACATGATACGGGCTCGAGCAATACTCCCTGTACGCGGCTGAAATGCCCGGGAACCGGATAAAGTTGCGACGCCGGAACCAGTGAAAATTCCGCCATACCGCCGTCCCGGTCGACGCCGAGAGCGCTGAGATCGGTGCAGAGGTGTACCAGGCCCTGTCTGCAGTAATAACAGGAACCGCAGAAGATATTCGGATCCACTCCGACCTTCAGTCCGGGTGTAAATCCCTCAACGTCAACTCCAATTTCGTGAATTATTCCATAATATTCATGACCCAGCACGACGGGAGGAACAGATCGCGACGTTCCTTCGATAATATGGAGATCGGTTCCGCAAACACCGCACGCTTCCACTTCGATGAGCGCTTCCGAATTTCGCGGAGAACGTATCTCCGTATCGACGACCCGCACGTCCCCGTTCCCATGATAGCGAACCGCTTTCATCTCATCTGTCTTTCCGTGTACCCGGTCATTGGTTAATTTATCCCGGATCAAAGTATAAACTGCCGGCCGGTAAAAGATTTACTCGATTCATAAATCATCCGATTGAAGATCCCGTCAATTTTCGAAATACCGCCACGATTGATCAATCGTCGGATAGGCTACCCGGGGGAAGGTCCCGCCCGGTTTATAGAATATCACGTTGATCGGCGTATCGGATTCGTCTATCGAGCCGGACAGCCGGTCGATAATCTGCTGATCGACCTCCACCGGATATGCATGTTGTACATCGTTCAGGAGCCGGTGCAGCAGTCTATTCTCTTCGGCGAGTCTTACCTCCGCCCGCACCCGTTCGCGTATCTCCTCGTAGTTCACGGGTGTGCCCTGCCGGTCGGCATACCGTCTCCGGTTGGCATTATAATATGATAGAACCTGGCGGTCGGTAACCTGTACCGAGCGTGCCAGCTCGCGGCGGAAGACCGAGTACAGAATTTTCGCCTGCCAGCGGGCTTTCTCCGAACGCACTTCGTCCAGTTGGTACAATCCTCGCCGGTATGCGCGTTCGATAAGCATCCGGTCTTGGATCATTTTCGTTACCGACTGCAGAATGCTCGTTTCGAACGCCGAACGCGAATGTCTCCTGATCTGGAATTGTCTCAGTTCGAACCAATCGAGATAGTCCCGAACGGCGATCGTCAGGTCCGAGGATCGCGCCACGGGCATCTCCAGAAACTCAGGATTTCCCACAATCTCGACGGGCCCTCCCTCAGTCATGAGCTTCATAGGGATTTCGAATTCCTCGCGGCGTTCTTCGCTCAAACCTTTTTCCGCGAGATATGCACGGATCACATGCATTCCGGCCGGAACAATCTCTGGATTTTTCTCCTCGAATAGCTCCCGGATATATTCCGCCGAGATTTCATCCGCCCGGAGTTTCGTGAGAACCGTGATTGCCTGCTCCCTCAACAGCGTATATTCATGCTCCGGGAGAATCGGATTCTGCCATATCTCATCGATCCTGAATATGTAAAAGCCGTCCGGCCCTTCGATCGGTTGGGATACTTCACCGGATTTTAAAAACACGATCCTTTTCATGAGCTCGGGATTGTCGCGCTCAAGATTCAGCTGTGTTCCTTCGTACATTCTCGACTCAGGCGCCTGGTTGGCCGAAAGATTGACGGAGAACAGACTGTCGAACGATGCCCCTTCGCGGTATGCTGCATATATGCTTTCGGCGTCAGGCTGCGATTCGGAGAACATCCACCGAAGCCTGATCCGAACACGTCCCTTCTGAACTCCCGCCCGGATGTGTTCCTCGCTCAGTTCCACGCCGGAGAGCACATCCTGCACGTAAAGCCGGTCGGCCGTCAGATCCTCCTCGACGGCCTCGATCATCCGCCGGACCGTTTCCGTGGTATCGTACCCCAACCGCTCCGCCTCCAGCGCCATCAGGTGTTCATAGATCAGATACCGGAGATGTTCGCCGAGAGGATCGGGCCGCAGCTTCACAAATGCCGGAGCGACTTCATAACTCTCGAGGAGATTGTCCGCGGTGATAATATATTTCCCGACCCTCGCCGCAACGGCCGTATCCGGCATTGTTTCCCCGCCTCGTTCATCCGAATGTTGCCCCGTAACGGTAACCGGGAGCATCAGTATGAAGATCATCACGCGCTTCATTGCCTGGGTACTCCGATAGAGAGGGAGTGTGATAATCGGGGGAGGAAGACAGGGGACAGGAGACTGGAGTCAGAAGTCAGGAGACAGAAGACAGAAGACTGAATGTAGATGACTGAATGCAGAAGGCAGAATGGAGAAGACTGAAGACTGAATGAAGAAGATAGAACGAAATACATGATAATTGTCAATTGTGCTGTATTGTAATCTAATTTCGTGACAGCGGCTGCGTGGCTCGAAGATCGAGAATACATCGAAATTATAATAGGGGCATGTAATATCTGTATGAGTGAGATCATCCTTTTATGCCCGTCATTGCCATGCTTTCGATAAAATATCGCTGGAAAAAACTATAGGCTATCACAATCGGCAACGCGAGGAGTGTTGCCGATGCGAACATCGTCCCGAGCTGTCCTTCCGCTTCCCCACCCGTTACGAACAAGGCGACGAGCTGCGGCATCGTCATCATGCTCCGTTCGCGGACGATGATGATCGGCCAGAGGACATCATTCCAGATCGTCATAAAGGTCAAAATGCCCACGGTGATGATCACCGGGCGCGATAACGGCCAGATGATCCGGAATAATATTCTCATATCGGAGCATCCGTCGACGCGTGCCGCATCGATCAATGCCTGCGGCACGCTCATGAAGAATTGTCTGAAGAGTATAATGCTCAATGCGCTCATCGCGTACGGCGCGATCAGCCCGAGGTACGAGTCGGTCAATCCGAGCCATACCATCAGTATGTACTGAGGGATCATCGTTATCTGGAAAGGTATCATCATCGTAAAAATAATGACGAGGTAGAGCAATCCCTTCCCGAGAAACCGTAATTTTGCCAATGCATATCCGACCATCGATCCGAATACGAGCACCGATATCGTTACCGAAAGGGATACAATAGTGCTGTTCAGCAATGCCCGCAGCACCGGAATCCGTGTCGTTACCGATTCATAGTTCTTCAGCGACAGATTCGCCGACCAGAGACTCCACGATCCGATCTCGAGCTCGGGTTTAAGCGAACTTCCAATCATCCAAGCGAACGGATACCCGAAAACCAGCAACCCGGCTATCAGAAGGATGTAGATTAATAATTTCTTCATGGGCAGATACTCAAGTTCTTCACGCGGTACGATTTCTCCGCCGCATCGCTCGCACATATATATCGAAGAAAATAAACGACTTCGGTTTCATTCGCGTTGAGTACAATAGAGTGAGATGTTGCTCTCATTGGCTGTAATCAGTTTCCAGGAATTTCCGCTGCACAAGGACGACCGCAAGTATGATCAATGCAAATACAAATCCCAGCGCGGCTGCATATCCCATGTGATTGAAACTGAACGCCTGATTATATATATAGAGCATCGCCGATAGGGTGCTGTTCATCGGTCCGCCTCCGGTCATGATGTAGGGTTCGATAAACAATGAAAATCCGCCGATCGTCGAGAGCATGAAGATCACCACTACAGTCGGATTGAGCATCGGAAGCGTGATACTGAGGAATTGCTGACGGGCGGATGCACCGTCTATCTTCGCGGCCTCGTAGAGATATGCGGGGATAGTCTGAAGACCGACGAGAAACAACACGATATAGAGTCCGACGTTCTTCCAGGTCGCCATGATGGCGATCGACGGCATGGCGAATGCGGGATCGACGATCCAGGGCACTTTACCGAGACCCAGCGCCATTGCAAAAGAATTCAGCAGACCGTCTTCATATGAGTAAAGTTGCTGCCAGAGAATCGTCACTACCACTCCCGAAACCACGACCGGAAAGAAATATACGGAGCGAAACATCCCCCGGAATCTGATCTTCGAATGCAGCAGCAGTGCGAACAACAACGCCGCAGCGATCTGGAGCGGAATATGAAGCGCCAGAAACACCATTGTATTACCGATCGCTTTGAAAAAGAGCGGATCCTGAAATAATCTATTGAAATTCCGAAGACCTATCCATTCCATCGGCGTCACGATATTCCAACGGTGGAAAACGAGGACGAACGAGAAGACGAGCGGATAGGCGACGAACAAGACGAAGAAAATCAGATACGGTAGAATGAAGGTATAACCGTTCTTATCGCTTCGTGCGAAGAGGGCGGATATGCTCCCGGCCGGACTCATTTATTCCACTCGATGATCACTGAAGCGCGTCTGGCGGCATTACGCACGGCTTCCTCCGGTGAGCGGCGGCCGTATACCGCGGCGGCTTCGTACTCCTGAGAAATCGCGTCGAGAATTTCTTTCAGATCGGCGACTTCATCGACACCCCGGGTAAACACAGCCTGTTCGGCGAATGCAACCATCATCGGATTCCGGTCGAAATACTCCGAAAACACCGGGTTTTCAAGCAAATCCCCCCTTACAGGTATTTGATTTGCAATTTCAAGGAGAAGCAGATCGTGCTCCGCCTTTATTAAAAACTTAACGAATTCCCACGCCGCTTCCGGATGCTTCGTACTGCTGAATATAGATATGTTTTTATAGTCGCCGTAGGTGTAGACGGGACCGGCATGGCGATCCGGAACGGGGATCGGTGAAACGCCGATCTCTATATGCGGAGCATACCGGGCAATAGTGGGGAGCTGCCATGAGCCGACAAAATTCGTGGCCGTTCGTTCGAGGAGAAACGGATCCTGTTGATGCGTGAATGTCCTGGGAAAAATCTCGCCGGCATAGCAGTCCCTGAAAAATGCCATTACATCCTCAGCGTGTTCGTTCACAAAGACAACCGAGTCGCCGCGGAAGAGCGGCATCCCGCCGGACGCCGCGATGTATAATGGTACAAAGTCGAACAATCTCTGCCACCATATCGGACGGATATCCCGCTGTCCCATCCAGATGTCGTTGCCTCTCTGCTCTTTTCGTTTAGCCGCAATCTCCCCGCCTACGTGCAGAAATTGCGAATAGGTACGCGGCGGATCCGGAAAGCCTGCCTCTCGGAGAATCCGCTTATTATACAACATCATGACCGGATTAGTCTTCCATGGGATCTGATAGATCGAACCGTCGGCGGAACGAAAAGACTCAAGAAGATCGGGGGGAACGCGGGGAGCTATCACGGAATCGAAATCGGCGAAGCGGTCGAGGGCGATCAATCCACCCGCCCGTGTATAATCGTACATAGCGCCGGGCCAGATATTCGAACATATATCCGGTGTCGTACCGGCCGCAATGGACGCGAGGAGAACTTCTTCCGTCGATTGCCCGACCGGTATCGGCTGCATCAGAATCCTGATATGCGGATGAAGCCGGTTCCAGACCCTCACGAGGCTATCGGCAAGCTCCGTTTCCTGTGGATTCGGCGCCGGCCAATATGTTAAGGCGACGGCATTGCTCGCAGACAAACGCTCCCCGCTCCTCTCACCATCCGAACAGCCGGCCGTAAAGAGCAAAACCGCGGTAACAATAGAGATCAGGAGTATGTAAGGGAGTTTTACGGTGGATGGGTTCATTGTTACAAATATAGATTGGTGTCCAAAATAATTATAGACGAAGTGAACATAGTGGAATATTGCATTGGAAAAGGTATAACTTTATGATACACAAACTATGGGTCCAGTATGATTTATTACTTCAGAAGCTTATGAAATGAGAGTAATCGC
>CAZBUK010000122.1:0-8969 GCA_964495085.1 uncultured Ignavibacteriales bacterium | reverse complement strand
TGAAGTATGGTTGAGTAGCCTCTCCCCCAACCCCCTCTCCGCCAAAAAGCGGAGAGGGGGCGAAGGGGGTGAGGCTGCGAAAGGAAACGAAAATTTTTAAAAAACCTGCCTATCCGACCACACATGTACGCGCGGTAAATTAGGATTCCCTTACGATAGCGAAGGTGATCTATCCCCGAGGATTATTAGGCTGAAGTCCGATGTGTTGGGAGCGATAGTTCCTGTCCTGTAACAAGGGGCGTTTCGGTGAAACGCCCCTACGTGTATTATATTCGCAGAGGGCGTTTTAAAGATTCGGGTTATCTGAAGGACCTCGCTCAATTGCCCGCGCATTTATGCGCGGGAAAACGGATACCCTCTTAACGCACCGAGGTTATCCCCGAGGATTATTAGGCTGAAGTCTGATGTGTTGGGAGCGGTAGTTCCTGTCCTGTATCAAGGGGCGTTTCGGTGAAACGCCCCTACGTGTATTATATTATTATTAATTATTTTTCAAGAGTCTTCGATGCTATTTATTGCCTCACCCCCCTAATGAAGCGCCATCCCGAACACCGCGAACAAAACCGTTGCACCGGCGGCGGCGAGGAGAGCGTACGGCAATTGCGTCCGTACATGATCTATATGATCGCTCGCCGCGGCCATGGACGAGACGAGCGTCGTATCGGAAATAGGAGAGACGTGGTCGCCGAATACACCGCCGCCGAGAACCGCGGCGAGCACGAGCGGAAGGTTCACGTCCATAAGCAGTGCGGTCGGAACCGCGATCGGGATCATGATTGCATATGTACCCCAGCTTGTCCCGGTCGAGAAAGCGATCAGCGAGGCGGCAATAAATATTACGGGCGCCACGAACGTGGGCTGCAGGAGCGCGTCGGTCATGGATGCGACATAGAGTCCTGTGCCGAGTTCCCTGCTCGTATCCCCGATAGCGAATGCGAGCGTCATGACGATCGCGACGGGAACCAGGCCGCCGATCCCCTTTATCGCGAGATCGACCGCCTCACGCATGTCGAAAATCTTCTGGAGAACCGGGAGCAGTCCCGCCGTAAATATCGCGGCGAGCACGGACCACAGCACGGCGGTCGATCCGCTTCCTGCTGTCAGATCCCCGTCGCCCGTGATATACAGACCGAGCGGCATCACGGCTATCATGACCAGTACGGGAACGATCATATTCGAAGCGCGGAGCGTTGCGCCCGGTTTCGATTCTATCGAGGTGATCTCTACGGACACGAGCGGCACCGCCCCGTCGGCGATGGTCTTGCCGGTTTCGCGGGCGCGGCGTTCGGCTTTCTTCATGGGACCGATATCGATGAAGGTAATCACGACGAAGGCTACCGTGAGCAGCGCGAGAATCGCGTAAAAATTATACGGGATGCTCTGCAGGAATACGGAGACGGAGTTTTCGATACCCTCGCGGTTCAGCAGTCCGACAACGTACGCGCCCCACGCGTTCAGAGGGATGATGACGCATTTCGGGGCGGACGTCGAGTCGAGTATGTACGCGAGCTTCTCGCGCGAGATGCGCATCTTCTCGAATATCGGCCGTGCGACGGCCCCTCCTATGAGAGAGCTGATGCTCGATTCTATGAAAACCAGAAATCCGATGCTTCCTGCCAGCGTTGCGGCTCCCCGCGGAGTATTGGCGATGTTCTTTCGCTGCACCCAATCCACGAATCCCGCTACCCCGCCGCTCCGCTGCGTAAGGGTGATGAGCGCGCCGATGAGCGCACAGAAAATGATCACCCGTGTATTGCCCGCATCGCTGAAGACGTTTACGCATGCCTGGACGGCGTCCGCCAATCCCGAGAAAATATTCCCGCCGGAAAGTATTATCCATCCCAGCCAGACGCCGAGGAACAACGAAAGAAACACCTGGCGCGTCGCGATAGCGAGCACGATGGCGAGGAGCGGTGGAAGAAGCGAAAGCCAGCCGTAGTCCATGTTTGCTGTTTATCCCGGAGAAAGATGTTGGTGAAGTAATAGTAAAAAAGTTGATGGCAGCCGTTTCGCAGCCTCTCCTATGCGGGATGAATTCCGTCGAGAGATGACAACGACTTTTTAAGCCTTCTACCAATATCGCACGCCTACGGCGTGCTTTTTTTCTAAGCTCTCTTTCTCTCTGTTGCGATCATAGTTGTCGGGTTAACCTTCAATGTTCTCTCCACTGACAGACAGACCGTTTAATTCTGATTTCCATTCACGCCGTAGGCGTGAAATGTTGGTAGCACAATAATTTCAACTCAAAATCGCACCTCGTAGAGGTGCAAGAATTGTTTCCCTGTATCTCCATAGCTTGATAGGTAAACCGATGCGGCGGTCAGCGGTTCCGGTAGAGAACTCGCCCCGTTCTTTCCCCGCTGAAGATCTCACCCTCTTTTGCGACGCTTCCGTTGACGATTACGTATTCAAATCCCTTGGCGTGCAGATGAGGTTCCTCGAAGGTAGCGCGGTCCTCGACCTCATCCGGATCGAATATGAGCACGTCCGCCGCGAAGCCATCCTTAATCAATCCGCGCGGCCGTGACAAAGCATCCAGGCCGAGCGTCCGCGCGGTGAGTCCTGTCATTTTATACACCGCCTCCTCAAGCGTAAGCACGTTTTCTTCACTCACGTACTGCCTGATTATTTTTGCAAAGGTTCCATAGCCCCGCGGATGCCGCATGGCCGGACTCCCATCCGACGAGATCATCACATGAGGATCGGTCAGAAATGTCCGCAGTACATCTTCGTTCATCACGAAGTATGCCGCACTCATGCCCCCGGGTCCGATATCGTCGATGAGTACGTCCTCGAACGGTTTGTCCAGCTCTTCAGCAACCTGCGCGAGCGTTTTGCCGGCGTAGGGATGTGTCCCGAAGAGAGTCGCCTCCGGACCGTTGCGCAGGGTTATCCGCTCTCTCAGATACGCGGCAAGCTCGCCGCGCCGCGCTGCGACGACATCGGAGTAGATGTGCGGCGGGCGGGCCCATTCGGGAAAGACGATGCCGATGCCGGTATAGCTTGCGATGTAGGGATATATATCAGCAGTTACGCGGACTCCGGATGTCCGAACCTCCTCCATCTGGGCCAGCAAACGCTTCGCTTGATTAACATCGTTTCCGTAAACGATCTTGATGTGTGAGACATGCACCGGCGCTCCCGACCGTATCCCCTGCTCCAGCAATTCATCGAGCGCTTCGGCGATCGTATCTTCGTCTTCGCTGCGCATATGGCTCATCACCATGCCGCCATGACGGTGCACGGAGGATGCGGCGGTAACCAGCTCATCCAACGATGCGAATCTGCCCGGTTCGTACTCGAGACCCGTGGAGAAGCCGAAACATCCCGATACCATGGCATTCTCGATTAGCTTCGTCATGGTATTCAATTCGGTGGCGTTCATCGGAAGCGGTCCTGTTTCCGTCCCCTTGCCGGCGAGCGTACGGAGGGTCCCGTGTCCGGCGAACAGAGCGATGTTTACGCCGGGGTGGAGCGCATCGACCTTGGCGAACCATCCGGATAGATCCTCGGCGTGGGGACTCGCGCCGTCCTGGCCGAGCACTATCGACGTCACACCCATAGCGAGAAAATTTTTAAAATCGGGTGTCTCCAGCGGGTCGCCGTGCGCGTGCGCGTCGATGAATCCGGGGGAGACGATCATGCCGGCGGCATCGATTACCCGTCCGGATTTGACCCGGGAGGTATCGATGATTCCAATCCGGACGATCGATCCGTTGCTGATCATCAGGTCGGCGCGGTAGGGTTCGCCCCCCGATCCATCCACGACCGTTCCGCCAATGATGAGAATATCGGCGTCGGATATGTCCTGAGCGAAGGAGGTAGGAGTGAGGGTGATCAGAATACAAAAAATGAATATGAGATTATGCATTAGTTTCTTCAAAATGGATAGCGAATCAGCATGACAATGTTAAAGAGTCAGGGTTGGACGAAATTTACCGCGCTTAGCATAAATAAGTTGTCATCCTGAGCGAAGTCGAAGGATGACAACGAATTATTTAGCGAGAATTAATAAATATTTTTAAGTTGTTCATAGATTTTTATACGCGACCAACATCATTGCGCCTCGCTGAGGAGCAACGGCGTTCGACTGTTATGTACTTGCTACCAATATCGCACGCCTACGGCGTGCTTTTATCTCTACGAGAATCTCATTCCATTCAGCAAATTATCATCGGATCATCCTACAAAATTCTCTCAGCGTCGCAACCCGTATCTTCTGATTGCCCTTCACGCCGTAGGCGTGAAATGTTGGTAGCACATCAATGTCCATTAATCGAGGCCCCTCGTAGAGGTGCAGGAAAGGCATCGAACAACGTATACATTCCATCAGTTCTTACCAAGAGCATTATAATATTTCAAAACTCTCAATGCTCTCATTGTATTCCACCGGCTCGGTTTTCCCGCCTGTTCCATTTCAAAATGTGTTTTGCCCGGATGCTTTGAAGCAAGCTTCCATGTCCCGTCTTTCCCCCCTTTCTTTAGAATCACATCGATGGCCTCACCCATTCTACTGTCGTATTTCACACCGTCGAGTTGAAAGTAATCCAATGCTCTTAATAAGTCATAATACCAACGGCAAGGGTAATACAGTTTCAGGAAATTGGCGTTAATGATTTCACCGGTCTTATCTGACCGAAACAGTTTATGCATGAGAATAAATTCGTGCGATTCGTTCTGCGCCTTTACCAGCTCTTTTAGTCTGTACGTATATCCGTTTCGCCGGTATTCCAAAATGCCTTCGAGGACCGAAAGGGTCGTGTGCAATGAGCTATGCGAAGCGCCGATCGAGTTGGAATGACAGTTAAATCCGCCATCGTTCATCTGCTCCGCCAACAGGAAATCGATCACGGACATTAAACCTGCTTCATGCACGCGAAAGTAGGAGGCATAGTTCAACACCATGCCGTTGATACAGACATCGCATTTTTTGTTTACTCCGATGGGAAGAATTCCCCCATCCGGTCCTTTTTCGTTCTCGAATATTTTATAGAGCGTTTCCTTTATAGCTTTGTTGTCAGGCGAAATATTGAGGTTTTTTAAATCCAGCAAGGTGTAATGCGTGGAAATCCACTTGGGTTGATAAAAACGCTCACCCCAATGTCCGTTTTTATTACGCCTTGATAGAAATTTCAGTCCCCACCCTTCGGATTCGATTTTCTTGCGGAGTCTTGGTTTGTCGGTGTCTAAGAGATCTCTGTATGTTTGATATCGGATGGATACATCTCCTGAGAGCAGCCAGGAGAAGATTATTTTATCAACCATATTTTTAATAATCGCTAACGATCAGAGTCATTGAAATCCCGGTGTCGTTTATTCATTTCTTTTAGTGGTGCCGTGTAACTTGATGATAGACGAAATCCTTCAATGGTAACCGGTTATTTTACCAACCTCCTCCCCCTCACCACCTTCCCCGGCGTTGCGCCGGTATGCTCGCCGTTCAATAATACCTGCACGCCGTTGACGAATACATGGTGAATCCCCGTCGCGTAGCTGTGCGGCTGCTCGTAGGTTGCATGATCGGCGACCGTCACGGGATCGAAGACCACGATGTCCGCGAAATATCCATCCGCTATTTGTCCGCGCCTGTCGAGCCGCAGTATCGATGCGGGATACGACGTCATCCGCCGCACCGCTTCTTCAAGCGCGAGGATCCGCTCTTCGCGGACGTATTTGCCGAGCAATCTCGCAAAATTGCCGTACGCCCGCGGATGGGGATTGGATTCGAGGAACACACCCTCCGGCGCCTGCGACGACGCATCGGATCCGAACGTTACCCACGGCAGCGCGATCTTCTTGCGGATGTTCTCCTCCGACATGATGAAGTATACCACGCCAACGCGGCTGTCGTCTTCGATGACCAGGTCCATCGCCGCTTCCTCCGGCGACTGGCCTCGCATCTTCGCAACCTCCGCGAGCGATTTCCCGGTGAAATGCCGCAGCTCCGGATTTTTAAATCCGACGAGCAGGACGTTCTCCGCGGATCCCGACGCGAGATAGAGATTCTCCCATTCATCGGTCGGCGTTGTCATCTCCGCCTTCACTCTTGCGCGCACCGTCGGATCTTTCAGCTGATCGGCCCATTGCCTGAATCCCCCCTCCTGAACCCACGGCGGCATCGCGGCATCGAGTCCGGTTGAACCGGCGGTGTACGTATACATATCCGCCGAGACGCCGAGTCCTTCACGCCGGGCACTCTCGATCCGGGCGATGGCGGTATCGAGCTTGTGCCAGTTGGATTCGCCGGCTGCTTTCAGATGATAATTGTGCACGTGGATGTCCGCCTCGCGCGCGATCGTCAGGAGTTCGTCGAGCGCCTCGATAAACCGGTTGCTTTCGCTCCGGAGATGGGCGGTGAAGATGCCGTCGTATTCCGCGGCGGCTTTCGCAAGCGCGATGAGCTCATCCGTTTCCGCAAACACCCCGGGAGCGTAGATGAGCGCGGAGCCGACGCCGAGCGCTCCCTCGCGCATCGCCTGGCGCACGAGGGACTGCATCTCTTCAAGCTCTTCGGGGGTCGGCTTTCGCGCGTCGTAGCCCATGACGTACGTCCGGACGGTTGCGGCGCCGACCAGCGACGCAACGTTCGGCGAAACCCCGCGCCTCACAAGCGATTCGAGATATTCGTCGAGCGTCGTCCAGTCGATGTCGTACCGGATCGAACCCTGGCGCTCCATCGCTTCCCGCTTCATCGCCTCGTTCAAGGGTCCCATGGAAAAGCCCTCTCCGAAGACCTCGAGGGTCACTCCCTGGCGTATGTTGCTCTGCGACCTCCCGTCCTCGATCAGCGACGTGGTCGCCCAGCTCAGGATATTGATGAAGCCCGGACTCACGGCGAATCCGTGGGCATCCATCTCCTTCTTCCCTCGGGCTCCCGTCAGGGTACCAATCGTGGCGATGGTGTCGGCGTTGATGCCGATATCGGCGACATACGGCTCGCCGCCGCTTCCGTCGTATACGAGTCCGTTCAGGATCAGAATGTCGTAATCGAAATCGGTATGAGAGCATCCGGAAAAAACGATGCCCGTGAGAAGTAGTACGCGAAGTGTTCTATTCGTGCAACCGGAGGAAAAGATTGTGCGCATGAATTTTATTGTATGGAAAGTAGTGAGAGGCGAACGATCGTTGCTTTAAGGTTCTAAAGGCAACTCCGATGAATTTCGGGTATCGGGAAACCCTGCCGTCGCGCCGCTCCATCCGGTTCCCTGCAGGACCGTTCAGGGATTCTTCTGAAAATATAATTCTTCGGAGTCAGATACAAGTCCGTGTTGTAAGTATTCGAAAGATAGTTTATCTTTCCTGAAACCGTTCACCGACTCACTACTCCATACCCGCATGAAACTCCTCAGCTTCGTCATTATGATCTCACTTACGTCCATACTCCATGCTCAATCGCCCCGCGCCGATGCGATATTTTACAACGCGGATATCCGCACGGGCGAAGCGGCAATGCCCCGCGCGGGGGCTGTCGCCGTCTATGACGGTAAAATACTGGCGGTCGGATCCGACGCCGAAATCCTGAAGCTCGCGGGCGACAGTACCCGGCGGATCGACGCGGGGGGCAGACTTCTGCTTCCCGGATTCATCGACAACCATACACATTTCATGAGCGGCGGATTTCATCTCGAGAGCATCGATCTGCGCGAATCGAGGGATGAGGAGGAGTTCGCGAGGATCATCGGTATGTGGGCGGAACAGCACCCCGGCCGTTGGGTCCTCGGCGGGACCTGGGATCACGACAACTGGCCCGGGGGAAATTTACCAACAAAGGAGATTGTCGACCGGTATACGCCGGAGACGCCGGTTTTCGTCTCTCGGTACGACGGACATATGGCGCTTGCGAACAGCTATGTCCTACAGCTTGCGGGCATCACGGCAGAGACTCCCGACCCGCCGGGCGGACAGATCGTGCACGATCCGGCGACCGGCGAACCGACCGGTCTCCTGCGCGATGAAGCGATGAGTCTGGTCTACCCGCACATACCCGATCCGACCGATGAGGAACGGACCGAGGCTGCGCTGCGCGCCCTCGCCGAAGCCCGCCGGCTGGGGGTGACGAGCATTCAGGACATCTCATCGCCGGATGACTTCAAACTTTACCAGACGCTCCGTGATAAGGGACAGCTTACCATCCGGATATACGCAATACTGCCGATCGAGCGGTGGCGGCATCTCGCCGCCGCCGGGGTGAAGGCGCCTTTCGGCGACGACTACATCCGCATCGGCGCTCTCAAGGCGTTCACGGACGGCTCGCTCGGCTCTTCGACGGCGCTGTTCTTCGAACCGTACGATTCGGATCCGGACACGCGCGGATTGCCGATGGATGTAGTCCTCGACGGACGGCTCGAGGAATGGACGAAAGGCGCCGACCGGGCCGGACTCCAGCTCGCCATCCATGCGATCGGAGACAGCGCGAATAGCTGGACGCTCGATCTCTTCGAAAAGATCGTCGATTCAAATCCGCCGCGCGACCGGCGCTTCCGCATCGAGCACGCGCAGCACATTCATCCGAGAGATTTCAAGCGGTTCGCTCGGCTGGGCGTCGTCGCATCGGCGCAGCCCTATCACGCGATCGACGACGGCAGATGGGCCGAAGGGCGCATCGGGCATGTGCGCTGCAGGACCACCTATCCGTTCCGTACGTTTCTCGACGAGGGGGTGAGAATGTCGTTCGGCAGCGACTGGACGGTGGCGCCGCTCAATCCGCTGCTCGGCATCTACGCCGCGGCCACCCGGCGCACGATCGACGGCGCGCGGCCCGAAGGCTGGTTCCCGGAACAGAAGATCACCGTGGAAGAAGCCGTTCGCGCCTATACCGTCGATGCGGCCTACGCCGCGTACGATGAAGGGGTGAAAGGAACAATAGCTCCCGGTAAATTCGCCGACTTCGTTCTGCTCTCGGAAAATATATTCGAGATCGATCCAGTCGGGATAGAGCATGTCGAAGTGATTATGTCTGTCGTGGGAGG
>CAZBUK010000121.1:0-9007 GCA_964495085.1 uncultured Ignavibacteriales bacterium | reverse complement strand
GTGGCATTATGGTAGAAGTGTGCAATCCTCTCCCCGCAATAAACCCCGTAGGGGTGACAGTATGGTAGAAGCGTGCAAGCCTCTACCCGCAATAAACGCGGCATCGATTATGTAACCCCGGACGCCGGCATAGAAGGCCGACCGGCAACCTGTAGACATGACGAGCCATCAACCTTTCCGGACAGCTTATATTCACGCAGCGCTCGCGTTCGCCGTCTTCGGCGGCTTCTCGCTCGGCGCGCATATAGCACTCCCCATGGGATTCGGGTGGAATCTCCCCCCGTTCTACCACATCTGGGTGCAGATGCACGGCCACCTGCAGCTCATGGGGTGGACGGGATTGTTCATCATCGGCGTGAGCCTGTATTTCATGCCGCGCTTTCTGAAGGTTCCGCTCCCCGATCCGGCATCGGGCCCGCTCATCCTCATCGCCGGGGGACTGGTACTCCGCACCGCCGCAACCTTCACGCTCCCCTACCTTGAACCCGGAACGCCGGCCGACCTGTCGATATGGACGGTCCGCATCGCCGCAATTCTTGAATGGTCCGGCGTAATGCTCTATCTCCGGATCCTCGTTACGCTCTACCGGAAAAAGCCGGCAGGCTCGAACGGCATCAAAACCGTGAAGCCGTTCTTCCTCATGATGGGATCCGGTTTTTTCCTCTACTCCTCGCTTCATCTCATCCAGGTCTTCGCCTACGATGTCTCGGTACGTTTGCCGTGGAATGCTTTCCTCATCGAATTGTTCATCGGACTCGTCTTATTCCCCGTTGCGTTCGCTTTCTCGCTCAGGACCTTCCCGCTTTTCATGCAGACATCCCCGCTCAAGGACCCGTTCCACATTCCGGGCGCCGTCTATTTTTTCTGCACCGTCGCCGCGCTGACGCCGGCGCTCATACCCGGTGATAGTCCGCTCCCCGGGACCGCCGGCTCCGTGCTTCAGATCCTCCGGTTCTGCATTGTGATCCTGCTGGTCGTCCGGATAAAAATCATACAGAAGATGTTCCTTTCCCCGCGAGCATTCATGGATCGTTACTACGGCACACAATACGCGGAGGAACGGGTGTCCAGCACGGCGTTCAATAAGGCGAGGCCGGGATATTACGATTTCGGTCAGTACGGAAGATTCGAGCTGCTGATCTACTCGTCGTACATCTGGCTGGTTCTGTACGCCGTTCTGGAGATCGCCGCCGCCGGAGGAAGGCTCGCCGGGTACGAGCTGCCGTTCGGGCATGACCCGGTCCGCCACATATTCCTGCTCGGATACGTCACGCTACTCATCGCCGGGATGGCACAGCGTATGCTCCCGGGTTTCATGCATAAAAAGGGGATAGGATTCAGGCGGGTTGTGTTTGCTACCTTCGTACTGGGAAATCTTGCCGTGCTCTCACGCGTTCTGCCGATGCTGCTGCCCGCATCGTTGCTGAGCGCTTACCCGGCGGCGGGAAGAGGACTGCTCTATGCCTTCGGGGTATCGGGACTCTTCATGATCGCCGGGCTTCTGTTACTCTGGGTGAATCTGATCGTTACGTTCCGGAGGTAGGACGATTATGGGGGAAGCCGGCAGGTTCAGGCGAGATGCAATTACTCCACATCCACCGGCAGAATGAGACAGCTCGGTCCGCCCGCCCCGTCGACGAAAGTCGAGAGATCGATCGTACGAACGTCGACGCCGTTCTTCTGCAGCGCTTCGATGACGGCCGCGTTCGACGCATCCGCGATCACCTGGTTCTCTTTGACGGTGATGACGTTTCCCGAGACGAAGTCTTTTTGCTGGATGGAAATGAAGTCTATGCCCTGGAGCAGGTGAGGCGGGAACACGCCCTCGCAGCAGAGAATTTTCCCGGGGGCAAGAGCGCTCATCGCGCCTCCCAGGTGCAGAAACGGTTCCGGCACCGGAATGATCCTGACGCGGTACCCCATGTAGAGGAGCAGCCTCGTCGCCTGGTCGACGCCGAGCTTGTTCGACCGCACGGAACTTCCGACGAACGCCATCGCTCCCGCGAGGATGATATCGCCCCCCTCGATGGTACCGGGCGCCTCGACGCCGCCGATGACCGGAATGTCGAGCCGCTCGAACGCCGTCCTGATCCACATCTCCTCCCCCTTCCTGCTGTCGAGGCCCATTCTCAGAATGACCGCACCGTCGGGACAGCAGAGCGCGACGTCGCGAACGAAAACCGAGTTCGGATGCCCTTCGAGTTCCGGTATGCAGCTTATCTTCACTCCCATATCGGCGAGCATGGTGCGGAGTGCGAGATGCTGCTGCAGCGATTTCTCTTTATCGGGGACGCGGATAAAATTGTGGCGTGCGAGGTCGTCGACGGAGGTGTATTCCTTTTCGGGAGGCACCAGTATGGTGTGCCGTAAACGTACCCCTTCAAACCGCTTCATGCATGTGCGTCTAGTGGTTTAGAAGGATCGGTTGATTGGGTAAATGTAACCGATTTTTGGGAATGAGTCAACCTTTCAGTGTTCGACGACGACCGGCACGTCCGTCCGGGTTGCCGTGTCGAACTGCCTAAGCGACGAACCGGCGGGGGTCAGCTCGGTGAATGAAAAGGTGTATTTCTCTCTGAAGACCTGTTCTTCGGGATTGAGGACGAACATCCACGACCCCGTATTATAATAGACGACGTCCGGCTCGATCCGAAACGAATCGCAGTAGTGCGTATGGCCGGTGACGATGACCGGAACCGCCGCGTCATACTTCTTCAGTACGGCGTGGATGTTCGATACATAGGCGCGGAACAAAGGAGCCGAGCCGCTATCGACCGGCTTCCTCGTAAAGCGCAACCGTTCCTTCCTCCTCCCCACGCGGTTCAGGTAAATAATCGCCAAAATCGCCGGAGGCAGGATGTAGAACGCGAAACGGGTGAGCAGGTAGAGCGCATATCCCCCCACCGAATACGAGCTCAACTCCGGGAGCAGCGCTTTGCCGGTCGCGAGGTAGAGCGACAGCGCGGCCAGCGTTAATACCAGATAGAACAACGCCTTTCCCGCGGCTTTCAGCACCACGTTGACTACGTACTTCTTTCCGCGCGGAAGGGTCGGCGGGTCCTTCGCCGCCTCGATTTCCTCAGCGGCTTTCAGCGGGAGACCGGTCGCCTCCGACGATCGCTTCATCTCTTCCCTCTGCCTGATCGCGGCATCCTCCAGTCCCGCGGGGGTCACAAACTTCTTCCACAGCTTTCTCACGCGCGGCAGGACGATCGCGACGATCGCTATCGAGCTGGCAGGGTGTTCCCGAACGAGCCACTTGAAATACTTGCTGCGCGGGCGGACGTTGTCCGAGAGCGGATTGATCGACTCGACGCGGTTTATGAGGTACCGGACCAGGAACGATGAAAAATCAAGCTCGATGAGCCGGTCGCCTCCAGTGTGCGCGAGCATAAAGGGAGCGTACACGTGCCGGAGGGCGGTCGTTCCCTCCGCCTGCTGGCCGTGTTCGACGTATACTTTCCCCTTTTCGTAATAGTAGAGAGGAAGGAAATCGATCCGGAACGAATCCGTCTCTTTTCCCGCCAACTCCGCGCAGTGCTTCCGGATGAGCTTCTGCGAGGATTCCCAGGCAAGCTCGACGTCGTGATTTCCCCGCAGTATCGTTACCCGGTTGCCGTTCGCAACGAAGCGTGAGAGAGATTTGAAAAAGACCGGATGCCCGTCGATGATCTTCTTCGTCTTGAAGAGCACCGCCTCCTCCTCGGTTCCCAGTCCTTCGACGCGGGTTTCAATCGTCCAGTACTCCGAGAGATCCGTTACCTGCGCCCGGTCGAAATCTGCCGAACGGAGAATCTCCCTGTCGGGCAGCTCGTACCGGGCGAAGAGCGACGGCTTCAGATCGTCCCGGTGGATCGGGATATCGAACGTTCTGATCTCCGCCGGGTCGGGTTGATCGATCACCTGCTGATAGTCGAAGAGGTCGCCCGCAAATATGAGATGGCAGGTATTTTCGTGCCGCTTTTCGAGCCAGTCGAGGAACACGTCAAAAACGTGATCGTTTACAAAATCCTCGAGGCGGGAGGTCATTCCCGTCGACGGGTTCGTTCCCGCGCACATGTGGAAATCGCTGATGATAACGGTGTTCATATGCTCCGGTTTCAGGTTGTCGACCGCGGCGGCGTCCATGCTTCGGAGCCGAGTATGCCCTGTTCCTTCAATATTTTTCTGAGGTCGGGCTCGATGCCGGTCTCCTGCGCCTTCCTGCGAATCCGCGCAGTCAGCTCGTCGTAGGCATGGCGGTCGGGGATTTCATGGATCTGATAGGTGAGCAGGTTAGCGGTGCGTTGAAATTTTCTCTTCTGGTGCCAGACAATGTATATGATCGCAATGACGATTCCGCCTCCGACCAGGAGGATGGTAGTGGCATTTTTCTGGATAAAGCCGACGTCCGCCCGCAAACCGGGCTGCAGGTCATCGCGATAGCTGCGGACGATTCCCGCCATCGCGCTGTCGACGATGGCGCGGACGGCCGCCTGCGTTTTCGGGCCCAGCAATTCGTCTCTGAGCAGTCCGATTCCGGATGCGGTTGAATCGCCGAGCAGCTCCGTCCGAAGCCGGGCGACGAGGCGCAGGGTCTCGTCCCCTATCAGCTCGTCTCTCAGGTTCGCGAGATGGAGTCTCGTCGTATCGCCGGCGGCGGCGTACATTATTCCCGATACCAGCTCGCGCAAATCCGCGCCGAGCGTCGTATCCCGCAACGAAACCAGCCGGCCCTCGAGCCGGACCATGACGGAATCGATGAGCTCTTCGATGCGTGCGCGCGTCTCGGCGTTTAAAACACTGTCCCGCAGGCCGCTCCCTACTCCTCCGAGGACCGACTCAGCCGCTAGGGGACCGCGCTCGGTCACAGCCTCCATCACTCCAACTCCTGCATTCCTTCCCGCCTTTTCGAACGACCCGCAGGACAGCAATAATAGTACGAGTATCGATTGTACGGCTACAGATAAATATCTCATGCGCAGACCTACGATTCGAGAACGGACTTCGACGCGAGCGAGCTCAGGGCGAGTATCGTCCACTGGGGATTGATCGTGATGCCGGTCGGGAATACCGAGGCATCGCTCACGAAGACGTTCCTCAAACCGGCGACTCTGAACCGCTCGTCGACCACGCGGCTGTCCCGGTGGCGGGATTTCGCTCCGGCCATTCTGTTTCCTCCCTGGGGATGCGCGGTGGTCAGCCGCAGATCGGCCATGGAGAGCGGAAAATGCGCCAGGGCTTTTCTGAACGCGTCGATATTTTCCCGCGTCAGGGGCATGTCCAGTCCGGGTTCGGTCGGGATCGCGGCGCGCACCGCGCCGGAGCTTACGCCGAGCTCGAGCACCGTTCGGAACGCGTATTTGATATGCTCCACGTCCTTCGGTCCCAGCGTCCATGTGAACGCCCTCCCGTCGAGCCAGTCGGCTTTCGGCGTTATCGTGCCGTTCGGCTGGGAGCCGACCAGCGCGCCGAAGTTGACGAGGTTCCGGTACCGGCTCATCATCCTGCGGTGTCGCTCGAAGTAGAACGGCAGCGAAATCGCGAATGAGCCGGGCGGATTGAAATACGTCTCGAATATCGCGCGGTTTGTGGGGTCAGGAGCGCCCAGGGTGATCTGCGTCCCGTCGAACGCGTCGAGGGCTTCGTCGAACTCGAACACGAACGGAAACGCGAAGTTGCAGCTCAGGTATTTCCCTATGTTCCCGGCCACATTTTTTTCCGCGTCCCGCTCGAGCGAGCTCCGCATCAGAAAATGGCTGCTCGCGATCGCGCCACCGGCAAGCACGACCGACCGCCTGACGCGCACCTGCTTCATCGCGCCGATCCGCGAACGGAGCACGACCTTCACCGCGCGGTCGCCTTCGGTGAAGAGCCGGACGGCGCTCGTGTTGCTCACGATTTTCACCCCGCGGGATTCCGCCCAGGGGAGATAGGTTTCGAGTACCGATAGTTTCCGCTGCCGCTTGTTGCCTATGTTGTGCAGTCCCTCGCCAAGCTCGTTGCGCTGGTTCGCATAGAGGATCGAAGCGTGCAGCTCGTTCTCCGCGTGCGGCCCCTCGTTGTATCGCCGCACCCCTTCGAGGAATTTTTCCTTCACCTTCGTATTGATCCCCGATTTCGCCACCGTGCCGATCTCGAGCTCCTTGCCGGTCTCGTCGAACGCCGATTCGATTCCCCCGAGATCCAGATTGTACTCGTCCTGCCAGAGGTTTTTAATATGATCGGGCATGGGGAAGCAGATCGCGTTGTTGATGACGGTGGTTCCGCCGACGCACTCTCCCTGCAGCACGACGATGTCGAACCTTTTCGACATCTGCAATCCCCCCTCCTTATAGAGCTTCCTGACCATCGCCATCTCGTCGTCGTTGAAATCCTGCAGCGGCGAATAGCGCGGACCCCGCTCGACGACCAGTATCTTCGACGGATCCTGCACCTCGCATGCGAGCCGGTACGCCATGACCGCGCCGCCCGCTCCCGAGCCCACGATCAGGTAATCGACCTCGTCGGGTATGTCGGGCTCCTCCACGGGCGTGACGATGCGGGGGGCGGCGAGCTTTCCGGGCGCCTCGCCGGAGACGGGTTTATAGTTCGCGGCATCGCCCGGACCCGACGGCAGGGGCGCGACCGCAACGAACGGCGGCTCAGCCGAGGCAAAGTCACCCTGCAGCCGGTCCCGCGCATCCGGCGGCACGTAGCCGATCTCCTTCGCCGCACCGAGCAGCGTGTAGTGCGCGAGGTTCACCAGCGCATGCACTGCCGTGCCGATGCGGTAAAACGTTTCGGCAATCATCGGTATCTGCGAGCGCTCGCGCTCGTCGGGCGGACGGAGTATGTACCTTCTCAGGAAGTACCGCTGCTCGCGCGAATCCATCGCGGAAAAACCGGGACGCAGGCCGTAGATCGAAACGGCGACGTGTTCGAGAATCCAGAACGGGAAGTTCAGCAAGCCCCGCTTACGGCCGCGTATTCCGGCGATGTGCTGGTCGATGGCGACGAGCGCGTCGTTCCTCCCCCCGTTGTCCGGACCGAAGAGGGCGTCGTGCAGTCCGAGCACGTTCCGCGCGTTCGAGGGACTCATCGTGATGATCGAGTACTCGACCGAGTAGTACATCTTCCGTATCGAGAGGATCAGGATGACGACGATGCCGTCCATCACCACGTTCAGCATGAAATACCAATCGGCCTGGGCGATCCCGCCATGGCGAGTTGCGATTTCGATTTCCGAGAGCATGCCGCCGATGAGCAGCCACAGCGCGCTCGCTACGACGCTCACCATATACGCGAGCACGATCGCTTTTCCGAGCGTATCGCGGAGCGTTTCGCGCTCGGCGACGAGATAGGCGAGGAACGCCAGCGTCGCGTACTTGGTGACGGTATTCGCGACCTGCGGATCGGGGAAACCGTATATGGCTCCCCATCCATCGACGCCGTCGAGCAGGAAGCGGAGGAAGAGGATTCCCGGTACGATAAGCAGCAGGACGGTGCCGAATATATAATAGAACACTTTCGTGAGCCGGTACGGAACCGAGTAGAATACGGGGAATTCCCTCCTCCGACGGTGCGCGGCCGCCTGCGTGCGGTTGCGCGCCATGATGACGCCCAGCAGGACGACCAGCAGAAAATCGGCGATAACCGAGGCCATCAGGTAGCTCGCGTATACGCCTTCGGGATCCGCCAGGTACAGACCGAGCGAGACGAGCGTGGAGACGAGGTGGCCGACCAGCAGCGCGAGCGAGGCGTGGTACCGCAGGCCGGTGTTATACGCGCCGGTGAACGACAGCACGATCATCACCGAGATCTTGATGTACGCGTTGATGGTGAGCGTGGGGTTCGCGTAGGTCATCTCGAGGAAGTCGCGGAGCGCCGCGGGATACGGCGCGGTCCCCAGGATCGCGAGGAGGACCAACAGCAGGTACGCGGTGTAGATGAGGCCGAGTCCGCGAAGCACGATGAAGTCGTACCCGCGGCCGGGCTTCACCAGCTCCTCTTTGACGAGCGCGTCCGGATAGAGCTCGCCGTACGCGCGGGGGGCTCCGCCGGTTTTGGGAACCATGCCGTTGGCGAGCATGCGGGCGAGCCAGAGCGTGAGGGGTCCGGCAACGAACGCATCCCCCGTCCAGACCACGAAGATCTGCAGCATCGGATGCAGCGAACCCAGCAGGCCGCTCTCGTTGTACCACCAGAGTCCCGTCGCTCCCGCGCTCCGGTACTGCGCTTCGATGAGCAGATCGAGCGGGATGCCCGCCGCCATCAGCATGAGCATGATGACGAATGAGCTCGATTTACGGAGCGCGACGATGAGCGGTGTATAGATGAACGCAAGCACCGCGACTTCGACCCAGAAGAGCCAGCCGTATTTCAGTCCGGCGATCGAGAGCAGGTTGAAGATGAGAAAGAGAAAGAGCGCGGAGACAACGGCGGCAACGGCAATGGCGATGCCGTATCGACGAGCCGCCGGAAGGCGGTCCAACGGATCGTCGGCCGTGTATCCGTGCACGCTGAACAGAGGGACCATCCGGTTCTCCAACAAATGTTCGAGCAGACACCCTGAAGTGAAATTTGATTTGGCGTTCGAAACAACCGGAAGAAGGCAAGAGAAGCTTCCGGCATTCTCCCCAGCACACTACTGGCACAAAGTTAAATGAATGTTCGCAAATAGTCAAGCATGAATGAATATTTTTGAATATGCGGAATAACAAAAAGTTGAGCTTCCCTACGGCGGCCGTGCAGAGGGAAACGGGCATCGAGCGGCGAATTCCGAAGGGTTCCCCCGCTTCGCGCTCGTTGCATGTAACTGCCGGACTCTGTATAATTGAAACTCCACGTCCTTCGCGGATTCACGATAATTACTCATTATACAGACGGAGGCACTGTCATATGACACGCACCGCTCGCCTGCTCTTCCTGATCGTCGTTGCCGCTTCATCGGCCGCCGGGGACACGCCCGGCGGAGATCCCGCCGTTTTTCTTCCCGATCCCGCCGAGGCGCTCGCGCCACCCGCGAGCGAGCTTGCCGGGACCGTGA
>CAZBUK010000120.1:0-9348 GCA_964495085.1 uncultured Ignavibacteriales bacterium | reverse complement strand
TGTGATTCAGTATATGATGCGGCGCATTTCTTCATTCGACGAGTTTTCGGAACAATGCGAATATTTTGCCGACGTGGCATCGGGATACGAATCCGATTTTGCGGTTTTTCCCGAACTGCTCACCGTCCAGCTGCTCTCGTTTATCGAGGAGAAACGTCCTGAGGTTGCAGTCAGGGAGCTCGCGAAGTATACGCCGAAATATCTCGAATTGTTTACCGGGCTCGCCGTCAGGCACAATATAAATATCATTGGCGGCTCCCATATCGTTGAGGAGGATAACAGACTGTATAATATATCATTCCTTTTCAGACGGGATGGAACGATAGAGAAGCAGTATAAGATTCACATAACGCCGAATGAAAAACAATGGTGGGGTATTGAACCGGGAAACAAGATCGAGGTATTCGACACCGATTGCGGTAAGATCGCCATACAAATTTGTTACGATATCGAATTCCCGGAAATGGCGCGCATCGCGACGGAACGGGGAGCACGAATAATATTTGTTCCGTTCTGCACCGAGGACCGGCAGGGATATCTGCGCGTTCGCTATTGCGCCCAGGCACGCGCCGTAGAGAATCAGATCTATACCGTCATCGCAGGAACCGTGGGTAATCTCCCGCAGGTACAGAACATGGATATTCAGTACGCGCAATCGGGAATCTATACGCCGTCGGATTTCTCCTTTCCCAGGGACGGTATCGCCGATGAATGCAATCCCAACGTCGAAACGGTGATCGTTGGCGATGTCGATCTCGAATTGCTCAAGCGTCACAGGAGATCCGGGAGTGTGATTCAGTTCCGCGACCGAAGGCAGGATCTGTATGAAATCCGCTCGCTCAAATAGCTCCTGACAGTCTAATAGAAAATTCGATTGCAGGGTGCGCCTGCAGGTGAGTCGCTCGATCGTTGTATAGCTTTGTCGGGGGGATGCCCCGGTGAACCGGGTGACCTTGAATTACGCACGGCGGATCCGACGGGAATCGAAGCACGCCAAAAAACCGTTTAACCCGGTCCGGGTCTTGACCTTTAGCTATTTTCTTCTATATTCCTCGTATGTAGCTCTGTTTGCAGGGTCGATCATGCTGAGCCGATCATAGACAGACCTGTCGCTGTAATCGAGCAGTATTTCCGCAATTTCTCTATTCTTCGTTTCAAAAAAGATCCGCACCGGAACGTTCTGCGGATCCGTCCTTTTAATTTCTCCGAGTATCTCGATCGATTCAACGATACTTTCGAGTCCGCGATGTTGATCCAACGCGAGTAAATCAAGCCCGTTGTAATGATAGTGGAAAACCGCTTCCCTGTACTTCAGGTTGCGCGAGGAGAGAAGTTCTTCGACATACCCGAGTCGGCTGTAACGACCCGTCGTCCCTTCCCATCCGGCTCCGCCCGAACGCTGCGCGATACGCGCCATGTCTGCGGCGCGTTCGAGATAGGGAGTGCCGGCATATGGCTCGTAAGTATCGAAATCCAGACCGATGATCAGGTATGCGTAATAATCGAGCACCGTCGTCAGCGGATCGTACGAGTATTCGTCGAACGTTAACGGACGGCCCGGAGTGAGGGTGAAGATCCAGTTCTCGTCCATCAATCTGTTCACGATGGTGTTTCTGTCCTGATTGTAGATGGGGCGCGAACTCCCGACAAACAACTGTACGGAATATTGGTAATTCGGCGTGGCGCTCTGAAAGAAAAAGGTGAGCTCTACCGGGATCTGTTCGCCGCCGAAATCCTCCTGCGTCCAACGGCGGTTCATATATTCCAGAACTTTATCTTGAAAATCCGAGTCGAGATCCTCTCGGAACTGAGACGGAATGTTCTGATGGTTGATCGTGACCGATACGTTTAGTTCCTGGGATAGGGCGCTCGGCTGCAGGAGCAGGCATAGTATGATCGATACCGGGATGAAAATGAAAGTTCTGATTTGAGACATAGGGGTGTTCTGATCGAGTGAGAGTGAGTCATGGCCTGACAGCAATATATTAAAAGTATCCGCTCTGGTCAAGGAGCAGACCATACAACCGAAATCGCCGGAGACACCGCTATGAAGCGAATATTTCAGGTCCTCATCGTCGCGATATGTTTCCCGGGTGTCGCGTCGGGCCAGTTTGAATTCAGAACACTCGGATCCCGTTCCGCCTCTCTCGGCGGCAGTCACGCAGCGCTGGCGCGGGATATCTGGAGCTCGTTTGTCAATCCCGCGCTGCTCACCTCATTCCGGGACGTATCTGTTTCTTTCGCAGTAGTTCCATTTCGGTTCGGACTCGATGAACTGCAATCAACCGCGGTTGCAGTACAGTTCCCCGTCAACCGATTGAAAACCGGCATCGCTATACAAAGATACGGATTTCAACTCTACAACGAGACGACCGCTTCGTTCGCGGCGGCGTCGCGGATTTCCGATCGTCTCTCAGTTGGAGCGGTCGTGAACTGGTACCACCTCAGCATCGAGGGATACGGAAACGCCGGAGTTCCCGGTCTCTCGATAGGCATCGAGTTTTCACCTGCACCGAATTTCTCCGCAGGAGTCTGCATACTGAATATAAACCGGCCGGCTATCGGGGAATCGTCGAATCCGTTGCCGAGTATCTTTCTCGCCGGTTTTCAATACCGGCCGCACGCCTTATTTCTTCTCTCCGGCGAACTGAAGAAGGATATACTTATGCCCGCCGAAATTTCAATCGGTTTGGAGACTATCATTACGGAAAACTTCGGAATCCGTGCAGGTTTCGCCGAGCGGACCGCTTCCGCTTCGGGAGGGTTCAGTCTCAGGGTGAGCCGGATGAATTTCGATTATGCGCTTGCATGGCATGCGATTCTCGGACGAACTCACTATTTCACGCTGTCGGTTGATTTTGGAAGGAGGCGGGTGTATCGCGATGTCCCGGTCCCGGGTGAAATGAAACCGGTCTCTTCGCCTGAACTGTCCGCACCCGAAATGCTTTCGCTCGGAACAATAAAATCGAAATTGGCCGACCCCCCGCCGGAAGACGAATTCGTCGTGCTCCGATTCCTGAACAACGCAACCAGGAGCGATCTTATCTTACTCCCCGGCATAGGTCCCGTCATAGCCGATCGTATTTTGGAATTCAGAGAACGGATGGGTCCATTCACCTCTCACGAAGAATTGCTTGAGGTACGCGGGATAGGGAAATCCATTTTATTATCGATCGTCGGTTACCTCGAATCCCGTCCGGAGAGATGAATGTGAGAAAATATATATTAGCATTCGTCACGATCGTTTTTCTCCAAGGCTTTGCTTCCGCACAAACCGGATCTGTGTTCGTAGCGGCATTCGATGTATATCGTGCATACATCGACCGGCTCGTATTGGATTCGGACTCGGAAGAACCGGACGAAACCGTAGCCGAACTTGAACTCCTCAGAAAAGCCCCCGTGGATATTTCGAATCTTTCGGTCCGGCAGCTCGAACCTTTTCCGTTTATCGATCGCACGGCCGCGAAACTGATCGTAGACAATCGCTCGACGATGAGAGAGGAAATGCTCGAGAACCGGCTTCCGGATATCGAGGGCGTCGATGAAGAGACGATGTATCTGTTGTTAAATTTTATCTCCGTAGAGTCCGGTAAGGGCAGGGGCAGATGGCTTGAGGAGATCACAATCCGGTCAAGGTGGGCTGCGGATGTTCAGGATCGCCGCGGTTATCTGGATGGGGCGTACCTCGGCAGTAAGCTGCAATCGTATCAGCGGCTGTCGGTGAAAACAGCAGGTTCGTTCGACGGTTCGTTGTTGTTTGCCAAATCGGCGGGAGAGAGATTTTATTCGGAACGGACATCCGGATTTCTGAGAACAAATTTCATGAATGAACGATTGGAAATTACCCTGGGAGATTATCGAATCGTGTCAGCCGGAGGGTTACTCCTTTCGAACGGATTCGGTCAGATGAAGAGTAGCACCCCGTCGTCCGCGGCACAGAGACGGGCATCCAACGTACGTCCCGCCGCAAGCTCGACGGATCATCACCGGTTCCGCGGTGCCGCAATATCGTTTAGAACGACCCCGGTTCGTATTCTGTTATTCTATTCGTTTATACCGAGGCATGCGACGCTTCACGCAGACGGCAGCGTGAGGGCGTTATCGACTTCCGGATATTTCCGCACCGGATCGGATCTGAACAGAAAAAATACACTGCACGAAAAGGTGTACGGATATAGGTTGAATTTGAAACCGGTTGACGGTATCAATATAGGATCTGCGATGTATCATATTGACTTCGATCGAACCTTCCTCCCGGATGCTCCATTCCGTTTCGAAGGGAGATCCGCTTCGCACATCGCCTTCGATTTCGAGATTCTTCACCGCCTTGCGACCGTCTCGGGCGAAGCGGCGGCGTCCTACGGATCGGCTTATCATGCGGTGCAGATCGGCGCCTTTAAGCGAATTGCGCCGGGAATGGAAGCCGGAATGCTGTACCGCAATCTTCCTCCCGCATATGTAAGTATATACGGGAATGCTTTCAGTGAGAGGAGCGGCCCTCCCGCAGATGAATCCGGACTTTTTCTCGGCGTCAGGCTCCGTCCGAAACGAAGAACATTGATCGAAGGCTACGCAGATCTTTATTCGTTCAGTAACAGGAATCGTTCTCCCGGATTGCCTGCGGTCGGATCCGACGCCATGCTTCGCGCCGAACTCCCGCTTCCGGATCGGGGCTCGGTGGAGCTTCGTCTCCGGAGACGCTCCCGCGAAGAGGCGGCGACGATGGAAGGAATCGGATCGCTGGAACGGCGTATTGGCCTGATGACGAGTACATCGAACCGGATATTATTAAGCGTTTATCCCCGCCGGTCCTTGCGATTGCGGCTCCGCGGCGATTGGATTTTAGTAAAGCAGGTGTTTACAAATATGCGCGAAGCGGGTTTACTGGCTTCCATCGATATCAGGTGGGAGATATATCCGGGATTGTTCGCAGATGTGCGCTGCGTCTTTTTCGATACGGACAGCTTCGTATCACGGGTGTATGTTTCGGACTACGATGCGCCGGGGCGCATCCGATCCGTAGCCCTGTCGGGCCAGGGAAGCTATTTGAATTTTGCGCTGCGTTATTCATCGGGGCCCATCGAGATGCACGTGAAATATTCGGAACTTTTCAGAGCGGATACCGGAACGATTGGTACCGGACTGCAACAGATATACGGACCCGTACTCGGTACGCTCCTTGTCCAGCTCGATTTTCGTATTTAAACCGGAGTTATTACCTGGGGGTCTAATTATACAAACATCCTCGATTTCCGGGGGGGAGTCATGAGGTGGATGTTCTGTGGAGTGGAATTCTCATTTGTTGATTCCACAGCTGAATCTGCATATATTGAACGCTGTAAACACGAAAGACGGTCATCACTTCCGGATGACGCGGGACATCGTCTGACAGACCGAAGGCGAAACATACTACAGGAAACTTATTTCGGATAACCCGTTGTTATTATTAGATATTCATTGTAAGTAAACGACAAACTATCAAAAATTTATCCGAGTTTCTTTTCAGAATAAATATGAGAAAGAACGAAACAGTACTGGTAGGTATGAGCGGCGGTGTGGACAGCTCCGTCGCAGCGGCGGTTCTCGTCGAGCAGGGTTATAGTGTCATCGGCGTGACGATCAAAACCTACAAGTACGACGAGGTCGGGGGAAACATAGGAAATGAATCGAGCTGCTGTTCGTTGGATGGTATTAACGATGCACGGCTAGTCTGCGATACGCTGGGAATACCGCATTATGTCATGGACTTTACAATTCCCTTCAAGGAGAAAGTAATCGATTACTTCATCCGGGATTATCTGGGCGGACGGACGCCCAACCCCTGTGTCATTTGCAACCGTACTATCAAGTGGGAGGAGATGCTTGCGAAGGCGGACCTTATCGGTGCAAAGTATATTGCGACCGGACATTTCGCCCGGGTGCGCAAAGATTCGCAGACGCACAGGTTTGTGGTCTCGAAAGGAGTCGACACAAGAAAAGATCAATCCTATGCCATGTGGACCCTCACGCAGGAATCACTCAGCAGAACTATCTTTCCGCTCGGACATCTCACCAAGGCCGAGGTGCGTGATCTGGCGCGCTCGTATGGCTTGCGTACCGCAGCGAAGGGGGAATCCTTCGAAATATGCTTCATACCCGATAACGATTACTCGCGGTTCCTGAAGGACAACGTCCCCGGACTCGATGAGCGGGTCGCCGAAGGAAAAATAATATCGGAGGGGAGGGTCATCGGCTCGCATCATGGATATCCGTTTTACACCGTCGGTCAGCGGAAGGGACTCGGATTATCTACACCCGAACCTTTGTATGTAACAGCGATTGACAGCGGTGAGAATGTCATCGTGGTCGGTAAAAATGAGGATCTGATGAATTCCGGTTTGACTGCCCGTGAGGTAAATCTGTTGAAATATGCCGACTGGGGGAACGGGAGAAGTGTAACGGCAAAGATCAGATATAAGGACGACGGCGCTCCGGCGTTTGTGACGGACCGCGGGGACGGCACAATCGCGGTCATGTTCGATGAACCGCGCAGAGCAATAACACCGGGACAGAGCGTTGTCTTTTACGAAGACGATGACCTTGTCGGAGGAGCGATTATTGATAGAATTCTGAAAAATAGTCCTGAATAAAGACATTTAAGCTGAATACTCTCGATTTTCCCTCCCTTCGATACCACACCAGATACCGATTCACAGAAACTTTTTTATCCCTGATTCGTCAAATATGAGTCGGAAGTGCCGTTGAACGAATGGACGATCTGACAATTATCAACAAATGTCTCTCCGGTGATCCCGACGCGTTCCGCCATATCGTGGAACGACATAAGGACCGTGTAGCCGGGGTAATATATTCGGTTACCGGCAACCGTTCTGAGGTCGATGACCTGGCCCAGGAAGTGTTTATCAAAGCATATGGATCGCTGAGATCGTTTCAATTCGATTCGGCATTTCAGACATGGTTGATACGCATCGCGGTAAATCATTCAATAGATTATATCCGTCGAAAGAAAATTGTCAGGTTTCTGTCGCTGGACAATCTCCGGACATTTTTTACCCGCACGGCAGAATCGGAATCAAGCGATGAGCTTCCGCTCCGGATTGAACGTGCGGATATTCGCAAACAGGTCCGGCGCGCGGTAGCGAAGTTGAAGCCGGAATACCGGATCGCACTTGTGCTCCGGGAATTTGAAGAATTCAGTTACCGGGAGATCGCCGAAACGCTGGGAATTTCGACTGCCGCGGTAAAGTCCCGTTTATTCCGGGCACGGGAGGAATTGAAAAACATCCTGAAACCTATGATCGAACAGGAACAGTTATGAAAACAAGTTCTGAATCGCTCTGTACCTACGCAGAACTGGTCAGCGCCGTCGCGTTAGACAACGAGGGAACCGAAGCGGAACGACATGCAGTCGCGGAACATATGAAATCTTGCGCGGCATGTACCCGCCTCTATTCCGAAATGAGCGGTACACGGACGTTGATAGGATCGATGCGGCAGTATGATGCTGAGCTGCTCCATCCCGGATTTACACCGAGGGTGATGGATCGGATTCTGATCGGTGATGAATCTCCCGTGTGGTCTGAGGTTCTCCGACTCAGTAAAAGGACCGTGACCGTGCTCGGTGCGATCGTCCTGGTCTTATTGACCATCATGCTCTTCCCGGCAAACGATCCGCCCATCGGGTTCGGCAGCGTGGAACTGGATGCAGCGAACGGCGGTGAGACGGATGTTCTCGAAAAAGAAATCTTAACCCGCGACGATGTTGTCGCGCTCGCGCTCTCCGGGAGATAATCGGAATCAACCAATCGGTGCACTATGAAAAATACGAAACTGAACGCATTCGCCGTCATCGGGATCTCTTTTATACTCGGAGCCCTCGCCGGATATACGATAACGACCATCTGGTCGGATGCGGTTGCACGAAAACCCGAATCGTCGAAGTATGAGAACGTTTCGGAATATGTAAAGGAGCGCCTCGATCTGAACGACGATCAGGCGGCCGTCTACGACGCTCTTCTGAAGCAGCGGCGCGAAAGGATGGATGAAATTCGCTCCGTCTACCGGGAACGGATGCATATGCAGACGGACTCGCTGAGAGACGAATTGAAAGAAATACTCAGGCCGGAACAAATAGACGAATATGAGAAATTCATCGAAGAGTATAAAATGTACCGGGAATCAAAGCGGAAACATAAGTAGTTTGATTCCTACGGCCGAATAGTTTTTTAAAAAGCATCATGGTATGAGAGGAGAAACCGGATGAAAGCGGTGAAATGGATAATTGCGGCAGTAATCATTATCGGAGTGCTCTTTGCCGGGAGATGGTTCTTCATGGGGGGAGATACGAAAGCCGAGCAAGCTTCGCCGCTCTATGAGAGAGTGTTAACCGTCGAACGGGGCAATCTCGAGGTTACCGTCTCGGCGAACGGCGTGGTCGCTCCCATCAATCGGGTCGAAATCAAATCAAAAGCGAGCGGACAGATCGTTAAGATGCCGGTGGAGGAGAGCGACCATATAAAACGAGGCGGATTAATAGCGGAACTCGACCAGACGGTTGCCCGGACCGAACTGGAACAGGCACAGGCGGATCTGATGGTTGCCGAAGCAAACCTTCAGCAGAGCAGAAACAATATGACCCGGGCGAAGGAACTCTTTGAAAAACGCCTGATATCCGCCGAGGAGAATGACAGAATCCAGGTTGAAGAGGTGAGGGCCCGGTCGCAGTTTGTCAGGGCTGAAGCGGCGCTGCGCCTTTCGGATGAGCGGATGCAGGAGACTATCGTCCGTTCGCCGATCGATGGCATACTGCTCACAAAGGATGTCGAAGTCGGGCAGATAATCTCATCAGGCGTCACAACGGTCGGGGGCGGCACACTTATCGCAACCGTCGCCGATATGAACTATGTCCATGTCCGGGCGAACGTCGACGAGGTGGATATCGGCATGGTTCGCCCCGGTCAGACAGCCCGAATAATTGCAGACGCTTACCCGAACAGAATCTTCGTAGGCGAAGTGGTTCGAGTAGCGCCTCAGGGCCGTACGGATCAGAACATCACGACATTCGGGGTTACCATCCTTGTCAGGAACGAAGGAGGATATCTCAAGTCGGGTATGTCGAGCGACGTTGAGATCGAAATCGCCCGGCGGGAGAATATCGTACAGGTGCCGAACGAAGCGTTAATAGATCCGGCTCTGGCCCGTGCCGAATTCGAAGCGCAGGCGCAGCGGAATAATCGATCGCAGCAGGGATCCGGCCAATTGACCGGACAACAAGGAGGGGGTAATCCGGAAAACCGGGAAGTGCCAACCGGTCAGCGGGCAGGGAGGAGGAATCCGTGCCGGAGAGTC
>CAZBUK010000119.1:0-9370 GCA_964495085.1 uncultured Ignavibacteriales bacterium | reverse complement strand
CAGAGTCGGGACAAAACCGCTAAGCATTATTTATACCAGGAGAACCTATGGATCTGCAATTAATATGGTTCATTCTCATTTCGATACTCTTCATCGGCTACTTCCTGCTTGAGGGATTCGACTTCGGCGTCGGGATACTGCTCCCCTTCGTGGGGAGAGACGACGCCGGCAGACGGGTGGTGATCAACACGATCGGTCCGTTCTGGGACGCGAACGAAGTCTGGCTCATCACCGCGGGCGGCGCGATGTTCGCGGCATTCCCGCACTGGTACGCGACGCTGTTCAGCGGATTTTACCTCCCGCTCTTCATCTTGCTGCTCGCCCTCATCCTGCGCGCGGTCGGTATCGAGTTCAGGAGCAAAATGAAGGAGACGTGGTGGCGGAAGACCGCCGATGGGTTCATTTTCTGTGGGAGCCTGATTTCTGCGCTGCTCTGGGGCGTCGCGTTCACGAATATTGTGCAGGGTCTGCCGATCGGGGCCGACAAGAACTTTACGGGCAACCTGCTGCACCTGCTCAATCCGTACGCGCTGCTCGGCGGCTTATCGGTCGTCGCCATGTTTACGCTGCACGGGGCGATATTTCTGAGTCTGCGCACCGCGGGCGATATTCGCGAACGCGTCGGGAAAATCGCACAGCGGATGTGGATACCGACCGGCGCGCTGCTCCTGGTCTTCGGAGCGCTCGGTTACAGGCAGACGGTTCTGTTCGAGGGGCTTGGACTGGTGCCGGGGACGCTCCCGATGATCGCGATCATCGGATACGTTGCGTGCTATGTATTTCTCCGTCTGGGATGGAGCGGCTACGCCTTCGGCGCGACGTGTGCGGCGATCGCGTTCGGGACCGCGGTCATCTTCACCGGATTGTTTCCGAACGTGATGCCGTCGAGCATCGATGCCGCATACCATCTGACGATCTACAACGCATCGTCGAGCGAAACGACGCTGAAGATCATGTCGTTCGTCGCGCTTATCTTCGTCCCGCTCGTGCTGGCATATCAGGGGTGGAGCTATTACGTCTTCAGGGAGCGGCTGACAAGGGAGGCGATTACGGGAGAATGAGAGGCTGGAGTTGACGAACGGGCATGCGAATTATGAAATGCCGGGCCCGGAATAATCAGGGACATCCTCCTCCACAGTGTCACTGGCAGCTGAGTCGAAGTATGACAACGGGTTTTTCATCGGGAACGAATCGATCACGACAATCCTTTAATCCCATAAATCAAGGTTCAGACAATTAAATACTTTTTTGTCCTCTGTAGAATTTAAGAAACACCTTTCCCATAATTTCTAATTTTTAATAATTGGTAATTAAAATACTGCGGATATACGCTAAATGGAGCATATACAATACGGCACGAAATTTGTTTTGTATATGAGATATCACTCCCCGGCTGTACTTCTGGAATCGATATAACCTGATTACAAAAATGTTGTACGGTTTGTACTTAAACAGGTGATTTTATGGCGGATCCGGAGAATTATCGTATCGAATTTCCTCCCCCTTTTCCCATTCATAAAGTAAAATTATATTATTACTGATATTATGGAAACCGAATGTGGAAATAACAATCGAGGTCTATTATGTTGATACGGAAATTAATATTTATCACTCTTGCAATAATATATTTATTTCCCCGCGTTCAATCTCAACCACTCCCCCCGTTAGCGCCGGAAGTCTGGAGCGAACCGGAGAGGGTGGATTCCTTTTCAACGAGATTTGTCTGGGAATCGAATCCGTCTTTTACGCAAAGTATGGATACTATATATTATGAGAGGAGCCCGGGGGGAATTCATATGTCTTATCTAATAGACGGTGTTTGGCAATCACCTATTCGGCTTAACTCTAACGTAAACGACGGAAGTCCTACGCGCGATCCTTCCATAAGTCGAGATGGAAGGAGATTGTACTACAGTAGTTGGGGCGGATATGGTGGATGGGATTTATGGTTCAGCGATTGGGATACAGCGATGAATGATTGGGGTCAGTCTGTTAATATGGGTCCCAGCATAAACACTGCCGGATGGGAATACTCTATTTTCGAGTTAAGCAAAGACACCATATATGTGGTAAATGGCCGCTGGTTTTCACAGGGGGTATGCGTCTATATATGGGATTATGAAAAGAACGACTGGTCCATAATTGATAGCACATCATTCGGGGTATATAACGGTAGAATTCTTGGTTTAAGTATTACCGCCGATAGAAGGAAGGCTTATTTCGGCAGATATATCTTGGCTATACCGGATTCGTTACAATCGGAGATATATGTCAGTTACCGGGACAGTTTAAATAACCGGTGGGGAGATGTCTATTCACTAAATATTAATTCGAGTGCATATCAGAGACCCGGATTAGACTCATGGAGCGGCGGAAGAGATGAATATCCCTGGATATCCCCCGACGGCAAGGTACTTTATTTTACCTCAAACAGAGATGCGGCACGCGAGGATAGCGTATCAACACCGGATATCTATGTAAGTTACCTTCTCATAGATGAGAATGGGAATCCGGTGTCTGTAAAGAACGGTAAATCTAAGTATCAGCCGATCGAATACAAGCTATTCCCGCCGTATCCTAATCCTTTCAATCCGGAGGTAAATATTTCTTTTGAGTTACCAGAAAATGGTGAAGTCAGCTTAACAATTTATAATATTTTAGGACAAAGAGTAGACCGTCTCATAGATCTGGACTATTATGTAAAAGGGACGCATACTATTAGGTGGAATATTTCACAGTCAGCCATTAATGTCAGCAGTGGTACGTATATAGTCCAGCTTCATACAAAAAACGCCTCGTTAACTCAGAAAATCGTTTACGTCAAATAAACCGGAGGCTGCCATGTTAAAGTATATTTGTTTGTGTATGATAATTTGGGCGGCTTTTTGTACTTACCCGCTAAAAGCACAAGATGCACAGATTCGTTGCTTCACTGAATCGTCAGAGTCATCTTCTTTCCGCACCGTACGTGCGGAAGTGGACAATGCGATACTATCAGAGTCTACATTCTTTGAAGTTGTTATATTCGCTGTTGATAAAGATTCCCCTACCCAATTACCGGGATGGTTTTATCCACTATTTGACGAACTACCTGTATTTTTTTGGGAAGCAACCTTCAATAAGTTCGAATATCAACCGATCGTATTAACAAAAGACAGCCAAACCGCTTTTGAGATGCCGACACCATATGTAACTACATTCCCAGGAGGGTGTGAGCATGTACATTTAAAATCGAATATGGAAAATGTTTTGCAGCAAGCAGATAACATTTACGATTTTTCATTGTTCGATTTTAACGGCGACGGTAAAGTATATGTTCATTTTACCTCACTCGGTCCAAGAGGGGGTGGAGTTTCAGGTACTTGTCTTACATACAATTCGGTTGATAATGTACAGGTTATTGTGTATCAACAATCAAGGGGATCAAACGAAGATATCTATCGGGGTGTATTTTTCCATGAATCGGGTCATACGTTTTTCAATTTTCCAGATATGGATCATTTAGGATCGAGTTTATTTGATCACTACGGAATCGGAAGCTTTGATATTATGAGCGGTGGGGGATTTCAAGGGGTACCCTCGGCATATAATCCCTGGTTTCGCCATGCACGGGGATGGTATGAACCTATAACAATAGGTCAGAACGGAACTAAAGAATTCGTTGATTTTCAGAAACAGAAAAAAGCCTATTTATATGAACCATCGACTCTTCCGGGAAATGCTATAACAAATCAAAAATTTTATATCTCGTATCACCATCCGAACGAAAATCATTATTATTCAAGATGGCCGTATAAAAATCGAACCGTAGGCGGCGTGCTTATCTGGCATGTGAAAAAACACGACTCACAGTTAAGTAAATCTGGGGATTATAGTAATTGGAGAAGGATGGACATAAACATTGAATATGCCAGCGGTAAATTTATTTGGGGGGTTGACGGAACAGGATGTCCCATAAATACCTATCAGGAGAATGCGCTCACGGGAAGAGATAGCTTGGAAATAAGAAAAGTATCCGGAAAAACCGAGTTGTGTGGCCCTTTCTATGGAAGAGATAGGGGAGGTCCAACCGCGTTTTTCACTCCAAATGATGGTAAAGGTTTTACTTATTATACAAATCCCAATAGTAATTTTTACGTAAATAGCTCTCAGGAGAGTTATGCTCAAAGTATAACGTCCGGATTTTCCGTAAAAAATTTTAGGGAAATAAACGGTGTAGTAGAGGCGGAATTTTTTATTGACGACTATACTATAACCGAGAATACTACTCTATCTCCAGGTAAATGGTACATTCAGAATACAATTACTGTTTCTAATGGTGTAACACTTACAATTCTCCCAGGAACGCAAATTATGTTCCAAAACGGTAAATCACTCATCATCAACGGTAAGCTCATCGCCAACGGCACCTCCTCTCAACCCATCACACTCACACGCAGCGGAAGTTCCGGCAGTTGGGGACCCATCGTCTTGAACGGGTCGGGAGCTTCCGGCTCAACCCTCAATTATGTCAAGATGACGCACGGCACAGAGGTGCAGGTAATAAATACCTCGAATGTAACCATCAGTAACTCCAGGTTCGAAAATACCTCATATGGCATTAGGTTCTCTAACTCCACCGGTTCGGCGAACTATAATAAAATGCTCGTAGGAGGCGGAAACTACGGGATAAGAGTAGAGAACGGTTCAAACGTAACTGTCAATATCAACGAGATTAAACAAAAGAGCTTTGGCATCTCATATACAGGCGGCTCATTTGGTTATATGGGCGGAAATGATGTCGTGAATACGAGCAACGGCGTGTCAATATCAAACAGCTCGAATCCGCGTTTTAAGAATGTACCAAACGCCTATAGTAAAAATAACCGTATCAGTTACAATTCAATCGTTGGATTATCCATCTATAACAGTTTCCCGGTTATGTATGACGGCATGATCTGTAACGGAAAACAGAGCATCACCAACAACGCAGAAGTTGATTTATATTATTATCACAGCGGGGGATATTATTTGGACGCTATTGGCGTATACTGGAACGGCGGCAATCCCGCCAATGCCATTATAATTCAAGGTCATCCGAGTTCACCGATCTGGACGTTCCCTTACCTCACTACGGATCCGTGGTCGGGCGTACCTCTGCCATCTATACAAGATGATGAAGTCCCCGACGGTATGATTCTTGCATCAATTTCATCATTAGGTACTTCTGCCAATTCTACTCAATCGGTTGCGTTGGACTCTGCATCCCGTGATCCTTTACTTGAAGGAATTCAACTTCAGGAAGAGGGCAGATTCGTCGAGGCAATGGATTTCTTCATATCTTACCTTGAGGAAAATCCGAATAGTCACCGGGCATATACCGAGCTGTATAATTGTTACAGCGACGAAACCGCAGACAAAATAGTCAGCTATTTTGAATCGCTCCCGATCACTGGAGGAGAAGAGAAGCTGCTGCTGAACTACCTGTACCTGAAACAGGGTAAAGTGGCGTCTGCGAAAGATGTAAACAACACAATCATCTCACGGGACGGCAGTACCACACACTCCATGAGGGCGAATCTGAATAATTTCTACATTGCGCTATATCATGAGGATGATCCCAAGACTGCGGCAGCGTTGCTGAATAACATTGAGAGGCAAAAGGAGCTGTTAGACGAGACGGAAGTATTATTCGCCCGATACGCTCTTGAAACGTATGTTGGACCGGACGGTTTGAAGGGAGAAGATTATCTCACACCCGAAAGCGAAGACATTTCTTCGACTAAGGTTTATAAAATCGAAATCGATCAAAACTATCCGAACCCCTTCAACCCCACAACGGTTATCAGTTTTTCGTTACCCGAAACCGACCGGATAACCCTGCGCGTCTATGATATAATCGGCAGGGTTGTTGCCGTGCTAGCGGATGACGTATATGAGTCGGGCAGACATGAGGTCGCCTTCGATGCGTCACGGCTTTCAAGCGGTATGTATTTTTATACGCTTACGACATCGGCAAACTCGATAACGAAGAGGCTTCTGCTGGTCAAATAAATGATAGATAGTCTTCAACTCCGACACTCCACTATATAAGACAACGGCAGCTCCTTCGTCGGGAGCTGCCGTTCGTAGCTAAACATTATCGATGTCATTAATCTTACGGCGATTCACCTCTTCACCCCGCCGTCCGGTGGAGAGGAGGCAGCTATCCCCTTATTGCGCCGTGCCGTTCTGTCTCACCCACTGAACCCTGGTAAATTTTACACCGTTCGACCAACTGAAATGCAGACTCCCGGAATACGCCCGGTGTACCGCTTTTCCGATCCGTTGTGCGAGCCGTTCAGTTGTGGTCGTCACTTCTACGCCGTTCTTTTTTTTCTTTACCTCGATAATCCGGTCCATCGGATTACCGGCCCTTGTTTTCTTCTCCTCGTTGCGTATGAGATTAAATATTTCCTCGACATGGTCCTTCAGGAATGAACCCTCGAGCCTCACCAAACCGCCGACCGCCTTCTCCGCGTACTTCCGGCAGCCGGGACAGACGACCGTACCCTGCATTTTCCTGCTCCCGTATAACCGGCTCGCTTCGGCTTCCGGATACCACCGTTTGTTCCAGTAAATCAGATCGCAATTCCTGCAGCGAAGCGGTTCTTTCATCCCCTTGCCTTTCGGCGGGAGGTACGGGTCGTTCTCGTTTCGAAGGTTGTTACGGATTCCCTGCGTCGATTTTCCTATTCCGGTCATATGCGCCCCACATAAATTGGTGTGTTGATCGTTACTCCGAATTAAACGGCGGAAACAGGGTGAGCGATTGTTTTATCGGTGCGATAGAATCACCTCCTTCGGCAGGTTGCTGCTTTATCCTTCTCTGCAATTACAGGGGTATGAATGATTTCTCATTAACTGAAATTCAGAAACGCGAATATTGAAATCCGCAACGAAATCAAATGTTTCGATTTTCGAAATTCGGATTTAGAATTTTTCCCGTACGATCGATATTTCGCGTATCATCAGTTACTGATATAATTAACGAAATATCCGTAAAAGTCAAGCGGGGCGCTCGGGTGTTTATCCGGCAAAACCGGCTCATCGGAATTCCGCCGGTAATACGGCTGTTATACCGTTTCGGCTATAGATTCGTCAAGTCCTTTCCGCAATTCCCTCGCCAGGCTTGCGCATGCTTCCGTATAATCCGCTTCACGATGGGCGAGTATCGTTTTAATGAGAGCGCTTCCGACGATGATCCCGTCGCAATAGGGGGCGAGCATCGCCGCATCCGATCCCCCCGAAATGCCGAATCCGGCCAGCGTCGGATTTTTCTTGACGACCCGCCTGCACCTTTTCAGAAAATCGAGCGTATCGCCCGAGAGCCCGTTCCGCCGGCCGGTTACCCCGGTCATCGATACGCAGTACAGAAATCCCGTCGATGCTTCGTCGAGTCTCCGCAAACGTTCGTCCGGCGTCGTCGGGGCGGCTAAAAAAATAGTCGAGAGCGCATGACGATCCGCGGCCTCTCTCAACTCCGCCGATTCCTCGGGCGGCAGGTCCGGAACGATCAAACCGTCGGCTCCCGATACCGCGGCTTTCGCGGCGAACTTCTCCACTCCGTACGAGAGAAGCGGATTGACGTATCCCATCAGAACGACCGGAATGTCCGAGACCGATCTCAGCTCGGAGAGCATGCCGAAAACTTTTTCGATCGTTACGCCGTTCCGCAGCGCTATGTCCGACGACTTCTGAATGGTCGGTCCGTCCGCCAGCGGATCCGAGAACGGTATACCGAGCTCGATGAAATCCGCCCCGTTCTCCCCGAGCGTTCTCACGATCCCGACCGTGGATTCGAGATCCGGAAAACCTGCGGTGATGAAAATCGAGAGAGCCTTCCGGTTCACGCTCTGCAATTCCCCGAGTTTTCTCGTGAGTCTGTTCATACCGGCGATCTCCCCGAAAAATATTTCAGAATGGTCGAGAGATCCTTTTCGCCTCTTCCGGACAGGTTGAGAATGACGGTCGTATCGACCGTCGTACGGGGGAGTAACTTCCGCAGATATGAGAGGGCATGCGCGGTCTCAAGCGCGGGCATGATGCCTTCGAGCTGCGTCAGTTCTATTACGGCCTCCAGCGCTTCGGAGTCGGTGACCGAGTCGTAGGTTACCCTTCCCGAATCTTTCAGGTAACTGTGTTCAGGTCCGACGCCCGGATAGTCGAGTCCCGCGGAGACCGAATGAGCCGGAAGAACCTGTCCGTCTCCGTTCTGCAGGAGATAACTGTAACAACCGTGCAGAACTCCCGGCCGGCCCATGGTGAGGGTCGCTGCATGTTCGTGTGTGGAAATGCCGTGCCCGGCTGCTTCGATCCCGAACATCCGGACGGACGAGTCGTCCAGGAACGGATAGAACAGCCCTATCGAATTGCTGCCCCCGCCTACGCAGGCGACGAGATAATCGGGGAGTTTCCGTTCCGCCGAGAGTATCTGCTCCCTCGCTTCGACGCCGATGACGCTCTGAAAATCGCGAACCATCATCGGATAGGGGTGGGGACCCACAACCGACCCGATGACATAGAAGGTATCATTCACGTTCGTGACCCAGTCGCGGATGGCTTCGTTCGTGGCATCCTTCAACGTGCGGGTTCCCGACAGAACGGGAACCACTTCCGCTCCCAGCAATTTCATCCGGCTGACGTTCGGTTCCTGGCGTTTGGTATCCTCTTCGCCCATGTAGACGACGCATCGCAGACCGAGTTTTGCCGCGACGGTCGCTGTAGCCACGCCGTGCTGTCCGGCTCCGGTTTCGGCGATGATCCGCTTTTTGCCCAGCCGCTCGGCGAGCAGCAATTGACCGACGACGTTGTTGATCTTATGGGCGCCGGTGTGGCAGAGATCTTCCCGTTTGAGGTATATCCGTGCTCCGCCGTACTTTTCGGTGAGGCGTTCGGCAAAGAAGAGCGGGGTTGGTCTGCCGGCGTAGGTCCGGAGCAGGTAGCCGAAGCGGTGCTGAAATTCGCGGTCGTTCTTCGCCGAAATGTATGCGGCTTCGAGTTGCTGCAGAGCGGATATCAGAGTTTCGGGAACGTACGTTCCGCCGTAGCTTCCGAAATATCCCCGCGTATCCGGCTGGTTATAGTTCGATGCAGTCATATCCCGTTCAGTTTCCTCATACGGCTTCGTTGACACCCACCGGAACGTCCGCCGAAATCGTTCGTTCCATAACGCCTGCAAGTTTCCGGAGCCGGTCCATGAGAGATGCGAACGTATCAGGCGTGATTGCCTGGTATCCGTCCGATAGCGCCTGGTCCGGATCGCCGTGCACTTCGATGATCAGCCCGTCCGCTCCTGCGGCGACGCCGGCCAGAGCCATCGGGGAGACGGCTTCGGAGATGCCGATGCCGT
>CAZBUK010000118.1:6587-9394 GCA_964495085.1 uncultured Ignavibacteriales bacterium | reverse complement strand
CCAACGATTTCGGCTTGGTGGACCTGAACCATTCAAAATTCTTTATATTTTAATTTGGACAGTTGTGATATGAAATGATACCATGTATTCCCGGCAGGCTGAGGCGATTGAAAAACGTATACACAACATAAGGAGGAACCGTTATGTCAATGATCCAGGAATTCAAGAAATTCGCTATGCGCGGTAATGTCGTCGATATAGCAATCGGCATCGTTATCGGCGTTGCCTTCGGGAATATCGTCAGCTCGCTTGTTTCCGATATTATCATGCCGCCGATCGGTATTCTCATCGGCGGGGTGGATTTCAGCAATTTGACCATCGTGCTGAAAGAAGCGGTCGGCGACGACCCCGCTGTAACGATCAACTACGGAGTGTTTATCAAGGCGGTACTCGATTTTATCATTATTGCATTTGCGATCTTTATGATGGTAAAGGTAATGAACCGGCTGAAACGTAAGGAGGAGGAGAAGCCTGCCGCTCCGCCTGCACCTCCGAGATCGGAAGTCCTCCTGGCGGAGATCCGGGATCTATTGAAGAAATAAGACGAGAATCCGCCCCGATTTCTAAAATTTCCCGGAAGACAAATCGATCCACGGAATGTACGGGTAGTATTTTTCTTCCGGGCCCCGTATTTCTCCTCAAAAATACTACAGCCCGGTACGAATATGTAATATGCGGGTTTTTCCCCTCACATATGTGTTTGTTGTTAACCACGCGGACTCCCCTCATTTTTTGAGAGGTATATCGATGATGTGAAATTTTGTGAAATTTACAAATACACTTTACAGTTATTGCTTCTCAGAGAAATCTTCTTAAATTTACCGACAGCAATCCTTTCATCCGGCTGGTAACGTGTTCAGTCGCTCTCAACTGACCTTTACCATGCTTTCCAGGAATCTACAGATCGCGCTACCGATAGGTGATTAGAGGGATATTCTCTCTCGCGTCCTTACATCGAGAATCACAATCGATATCTGAGCAGAATATGTGATCATCGTAGAACTAATATATAATCTGTCATTACTCGTCGCCTTAAGCGTTCTGTCGGGATTCGTCGACCAACGCTGGCGTAGAGATACAAGGAACGGCCTGATCATACAGGGGGGCGTATTCGGCGTCGTTGCGATACTCGGCATGATGAATCCGTTTGTGCTCGGCCCCGGACTGATATTCGACGGACGATCGGTTGTGATCAGTCTCTGCGCCCTTTTCTTCGGTCCTCTGCCCGTGACGATAGCCGCGGGCATATCGATTCTCTACAGGCTTCTCGAGGGTGGGGTGGGCGCCGTCATGGGCGTATCCGTCATCGTTGCTTCAGCGCTGATTGGTCTTCTCTTTCACTTCGACCGCCGGAACAACAGACGAAATATTACCGCTCTATATCTGCTGCTATTAGGATTGGCGGTACATTCGATGATGTTCCTTTTGGCATTTACACTTCCGATACAGGACGCTCTCATGGTACTCCGGAATGTAGGAGTCGCGGTTGCTCTCACGTATCCGCCGGCAACGATTTTGATCGGAAAAATTCTTTCCGATCAGGAGGTGAATGCCCGGTCGGTCAATGCGTTGAAGGAGAGCGAATCGTTGTTTCGATCGATTGCTCAGACTTCGCCTATTGGAATCTGCAAGACAGATCCGTCAGGCATCCTCTCCTTCGTCAACGACCGGTGGTGCGAGATAACGGGTCTGCGCCCGTCGGAGGTGCTATTCCGCTCGTTCGCACATTTTATTCTGAAGGACGACAGGGAAAATGTTAAGAGGGAATGGGATGCATCGCTAAAGGAGCAGCGGCTTTTTGAGTTCGAATACAGGATGGAGAGAGAAGACGGAGCTCAAATCTGGATAAACAGCAGGTTCGCACCGGAGATCGATTCCAATGGAATCATAACGGGATATATCGGAACGATGTCCGATATCTCCCGAAGAAAAAATGCCGAAGATGCAATGCGAACGAGCGAGGAACGATACCGGAGCATATCCGAACTTATCTCCGACTACGCGTACGCCTTCAGGGTTGAAACCGATAATACCTTGGTACGGGATTGGGTTACCCAGGCTTTCTACCGCATCACCGGATATACGGAGGAAGAAATCGAAGCGAAGGGAGGATACGGAGCGCTCATACATCCCGATGACCTTCTGATTACGAGCGAACGGCATGACCGGTTGCTGCGAGGCAAGAGCGATGTTACCGAATTCAGAATTATATGCAAGGACGGCGGAGTCAAATGGCTGCGCGATCATGGATATCCGGTCATGGGTAAGGAGCAGGGACGGGTCGTCTATATCTATGGAGCGGCTCAAGATATCACAAAAAAGAAGGAAATAGAATCCGCCCTGCGTGAAAGCGAGACGCGATACAAACGGCTCTTCGAGGACAATATCTCCGCAATGTTCGTCTCTACCGTTGGCGGGACGGTTATAGACTGCAATCCCGCGTTCATCCGTCTGTTCGGCATTGATTCACGCGACGAAGCGCTCAAGCGAAACATTTCCGATTTTTTTCCGGATCCGAAGCATCGTGATGAAATCGTCAAGCTCGTCGGAGAAAAAGGGAAAATCGAATCCCACGCAATGGAGCTCCGGCGTCTCGACGGTTCCGCGATCTTCGTTGTCGCAAACATCTTCGGGGTGCGCAATGAACAGGGGGCTCTAACGGAACTGAGAGAATATCTCATCGACGATACGCAGCGGAAATCGCTTGAAAAACAGCTCCTTCAGGTTCAGAAACTCGAAAGCATCGGACAACTCGCCGGAGGCATAGCCCACGATTTCAATAATGTGCTCGGCGCCATCCTGGGCCA
>CAZBUK010000118.1:0-6577 GCA_964495085.1 uncultured Ignavibacteriales bacterium | reverse complement strand
TCTCGGACTGAGGAATGTTGTCCCCGGCAGCAGCATTCACAACAGGCTGAACAAAATACTGGATTTAACCAACAGAGGAGCCCGGATCACCCAGCAACTGCTGGCGTTCTCGCGTCGCCAGGTGATCGAACCCAAAACGGTAAATCTCAATCTTCATCTTCCCGACCTGTTCAAACTCCTGAACAAGACGCTTGGAGAACATATCCATCTCGACTTCAAGCCCGATCCCGAACTGAAGCTTGTCTCGGTTGATCCCGGACAGATCGATCAGGTGTTCATGAACCTGTGCATCAATGCCCGGGATGCAATGCCGGACGGGGGTAGTCTGACCATCAGCACAAGGAATATCTTCGTAAACGAAGAGTATGTACAGCACCATATAGCCGCAAAAACCGGGCGATTTGTACTCACCAGCGTGAGCGATTCGGGAACCGGAATGGATCCGGCGACCATCGATCGCATCTTCGACCCGTTTTTTACTACCAAGGAGATTGGTAAAGGTACCGGACTCGGCCTGTCGGTTGTTCATGGCATCGTCGGACAGCACCACGGTTTTATAACGGTCTATAGCGAGGTCGGCGTGGGCACGACTTTCAATGTGTACCTCCCCGCGGCAGAGGGCGGGGGCGAACAAACGGCCGGAACGGAACATCATGAACTACCGCGCGGGAAAGAGACGATACTGGTGACCGAGGACGATGAAGACATCCTCGCGATGATCAGGATGCTTCTCGAGCATCAGGGATACAGCGTGATCACCGCACATGACGGCGAGGAGGGAGTACGTATATTCGAATCGCGGTCCCATGAAATAGACCTTGTCATATCAGACGTTATCATGCCGAATTTGTCGGGACGTGAATTATACGAGAAGATAAAAAATCTCAAGCCGGATACCAGATTTCTTTTTATCAGCGGTTATACGGCGAACATTCTCAGCAAGGATTTTATCACGGAACAAAATCTGGATTTCATCGCGAAACCGTTCAGCCCGCTTGAATTCGGAGAGAAGGTGCATGAAATTCTAAGGAGAGAGTAGCGCTCTCGTTACAACCGCACCAACGGCCGCAATCAGGCTCGTCTATTGTCTCCGCCGGCCGCTATCCCCGAGAACAGGTGGTTCGGTTGATACGCCCTCGTTTCAATGCCGTTTATGCAACGAGTCCTTGTCGGATATGTAAAAGGGATAGAGTATGGAACGTACCTTCGGAACATCAGATCGGAGCAGGCAGCATAAGTCAGAAACCCGATATTCGCGTATCTTCGATTTACTCAGCTCGGCTGTCTACGTATGTGATCGAACAGGCGTCATTACCGAATATAATACCGCCGCCGTTCGAATCTGGGGGACCTCGCCGCGTACCGGAGATTCCGAAAAACATTTTCTCGCTTCGCTCGGGATTTTCACCCCGGACAGGCATCGTCTGTCATTTGATAAATTTCCTTCCAGTATGGCGCTCGATACCGGTGAACCGGTCCGGGGGATCGAATTGGTTCTTCAGCGCCCCGACGAATCGCAAACTTCCGTCCTTGTCGACTCATATCCCGTTAAAAATTCGTTCGGAGAAATTGAAACAGTAGTTACCTGCATGACCGACATTTCCGAACGGAAACTGATCGAAGATGAGAAAAACCTGCTCATGACGCTCACCCATGTTATCGCCGAAGCGCACGATTTTCATGAAGCGCTCAACGTAACACTCCGTGTCGTCTGCGAGTCATCCGGGTGGGAGCTCGGCGAACTATGGACGGTATCGGGATCGAAGACGCATCTCGAATTCGGAGCGGCGTATGCATCCGACAAATCGGCGGAGATCGAGCGGTTTCGGAAAACCAGCGAGCGCTACAGGTTCGATGCCGGATCGGGAATACCCGGACGGGTCTGGGAAACGGAAAGCGTGGAGTTTATCCGCGACCTGTCGGTTTATCCTGAGTTCACGAGAGCCGCAATAGCGATGGATACCGGTTTTACGTGCGCGGTCGGGATCCCGGTATTTGCCGACGAAGATCTCGTCGCAGTCATCGTGTTCTTCATGCGCGATATTCGAAAAGCTGACGAGAAGAGGATCACGCTCATTTCAACGATTGCAGCCCATCTGGGAAAAATGATCAGGCGCAAACGCGTCGAGGAGGAGTTGCTCAAACGGGAAAATTATATTCGCCAGCGGGATGCCGCACTCAATGCCGCATCGCACGCCATCGTTATTACAGACCGCGACGGTAAACTCGAATGGGTCAATCCGGCATATACAACATTAACGGGTTATGCAAGGGAAGAAGTTATAGGAAAAAATTTCAGGGATTTACAGAGATCCGGAGAACAGAGTCCGGAATTTTATACCGAATTATGGAATATCATCACGTCCGGCCGTGTATGGCAGGGAGAACTTATCAACCGGCGTAAGAACGGGTCGCTGTATACCGAGGAACAATCGATCACACCGGTCAAGGATCAGACCGGAGCCATAACTCACTTCATTTCAATTAAACAGGATGTTACCGAACGCAAAAAGTCTGAAGAGAAGCTGCAAATCCAGACGGATGAGTTGAGGGAAAGGGTAAAAGAGCTGAATTGCATTTTTGAGATAACGAAGCTTTTATACCAAGGGAACCGGGAGCAGGAAACCATACTGCGTCAGGTTCCTTCGATACTTGTTCGGGGATTTCAGCATCCCGACTCCACATGCGCCCGGGTTACGTACGATGGACACACGTACGTATCCGGTAGATTTACAGAATCTGCAACGAGGATCGGCGTCGACATTAAACCCGGTAACAGACGGAGGGGGCGCATAGAAGTTTTCTATACCGGGGAAAAGCTCCCCGAGGGAAGTGATCCGTTTCTGCGGGAGGAACGCCGCTTGATTGAGAATGTGGTTGAACATCTCGCCGGCTATTTTGAGCGAATGGAGACCGAAGAAGAACTCGGAAAAATCTATAAACTCCTGCAAGAGACCCAGGAGATGTCGAAGGTCGGCGGATGGGAATACGATATTCCGAGCGGAAAAATTTCCTGGACCGACGAGGTGTACAGAATCTACGGTGTGGACCGAACCATCAATTTAGAAGATGTCGATACCCTACTCGATTTTTATACACCGGAAAGCGGTATAATTATCTATAAAGCATTTGAAAAGGCGGTCAGGTACGGTGAGCCGTTCGATCTGGAGCTCGAATTCATCCGGGCGGACGGACGGCATATTTGGGTGAGGACCGTCGGGAAGTCTATTCTCAGGGACGGGAAACCGAGCCGCGTTCTGGGAAATATCATGGATATTACCCAACGAAAGGATCTTGAGCAGCAGATTGTGCGGGTGCAGAAACTCGAGAGTATTGGCCAGCTGGCGGGTGGAGTGGCGCACGATCTCAACAATGTTCTGGGAGCGATTCTCGGCCATGCAGATCTCGGACGAAGAAAACTGCCTTCTGAAACCCCTCTCTACAAACGTTTCGATAAGATACTGAATCTTACCGAACGCGGCTCGCGTATTATCCAGCAATTGCTGGCGTTCTCGAGGCGGCAGAAGATAGAGCCGAGAAATACGAACCTGAATTCGCTCATCAGCGACCTGTTGAAACTGCTCGGCAAAACGCTGGGCGCGCAGCTCGAGATAGAATTTAATCCGGGTTCTGATATCCGGACCGTCCTGGTAGATCCGGGCCAGATGGATCAGGTTATTCTGAATCTCTGTATAAACGCCCGGGATGCTATGCCGCGGGGAGGCAATCTGGTCATCTCGACGAGAAGCATAGAAATCGACGATGCAAACAAATCGCTGCATATCGATGCAAAGACCGGAACCTATGTCGTCATTTCCGTAAGCGACAACGGTACCGGCATCGCTCCCGAAGATCTTGATCGTATCTTCGATCCGTTCTATACGACGAAGGAAGTCGGAAAAGGAACGGGACTCGGGCTCTCGGTCGTCCATGGCATCGTCGGACTGCATCAGGGATTTATCGACGTGCACAGCGAACCGGGAATCGGTACTACCTTTAACATCTACCTCCCGGCAGTGGACGGAGAGCCGGAAACTGACATGATCAGAGAGGTCAGGGAGATACCGCGGGGAACCAACACGCTGCTTGTCGTCGAGGATGACGAGGACATCCTCACCATGGTACAGATCCTTCTCGAAAATCAGGGTTATACAGTTTTGTCGGCGCGTGATGGCAACGAAGGTTATAAACTCTTTCAAGCAGAAGCCGGAAGAATCGATCTTATTATATCGGACGTTGTTATGCCGAAATTTTCCGGCCGTGAATTTTACGAGCGGGTACAGGCTGTCAAAGCCGGCGTGCCTTTTCTCTTTATCAGCGGCTATACCGCAGATATCATCAGCAAGCACTTCATTATCGAGGAAGGGGTGGATTTTATTGCGAAACCCTTCAGTCCGATCGATTTCGGGGAGAAGATACGGGAAATCTTAAACCGTTGAGTGGCACTTCCTTTCCAGCCTATCATATCTTCAAATACTTGCAGTTTAGGCCGGATAGCAGATCAACAATACCAAAAAACATTATCTCTCGACAAAGCACCGAGCGGAGGGGTTGGGGGTGAGGCTGCAAGGGATTAACTAGATTTATGTCATTGGCAGCGGAGTCGAAGCCAGACTATTTGAATGAGAACTAATTTTTAATCTGTGCCAATCTTGTGCTTTTTCTGTGTCATCAGTGTTCCGTCATCATCGGAATTCTGAAGACGCTGATTTCCGCTGATACCTTCGTCCTGGACATTTCTGGCAATTCTTTTTGATTTTGTCTATCTTATACTTCAGTTCTTAATCACCCCCCATCGGTACAACAGGGGCAGCCGTTCCCGCCGGTGAATTTTACATAATCTCAGCTCAGGAGTTAATTTCAATGAAGAGGCTTTTCATAATTCTAATTTTGACCGCTCATGGTCTCTTCGCTCAGGAAGAGACGATACGTGTGGTCGGAGATCCGGTTAGATTGGCCGGGGGTCCGGAGACTCCCTACATGAATCCACGATGGTCGCCCGACGGTACGAAACTTGCATTCACCTCGCCGGGTTATCACGGGATCCGCGTCATGGATATTTCTTCCGGAGGCATAGAGAACATTTCGGACGATCCCGGGGCCGGATTCGGCTTTCAGTGGTCGTCGGATTCTAAATCTATCGCGGCCCGCGTCAGCAGGTACGAAGGCGTCCGCAGATTACATGCTATTGTTGTCTACGACCTAAACGGTGTCAGTCCGCGGAATCTGACCGGCTTCCGGCATGGGAATCCCGGCCTGCCGCAATGGACGGAGGCAGATGAGACGATTGTAGCCGACGGGAGATCCGGAACGCAATTCCTCAAGACCGGCAAAACGGCTTCTCCGCTAGCGAAACAGCATGCGCCTGGATTGGGAGTCGCCACCAGGAATGGTGCGCTCGCGATAGTCGATTCAAGGAGCGGGGAAATCAACGTGGTTGCCCCGTTCGAGGACGAAACGTATCTGAGTTCAGTACTGTCGCCCGACGGATCAAAGATCGCATTCGAAATTCTGGGGGGGAATCTCTATTCGATGAACGTCGACGGAACCGGCCTGGTCGATCTCGGTAATGGAGAACGCCCGTTATGGTCGCCCGACGGAAGATTCATTGTTTATATGATCACCGAGGACGACGGCCATACCATCACAAGTTCCGAGGTCTACGCGATACGATCCGACGGCACCGGGAGAACTTCCATCACAGGCGGATTCGGAATGATAGCCATGAATCCCGCGTGGTCTCCGGATGGAACCCGGATCGTTTTCGATGCCCTCGACGACGGGGCGATATACGCCATAGAAGTCGAACGTTAATATTATATTAATAATTCTAGTTGTGCATAAGGATTTCCCATGAAACGATATTCGATCGGTTTACTGATTCTCATTTTCTCTGTCATCGGAGGTTCTGCAAAGGCGCAGGTTACCGGAATGGAGGGATGGACGATCTTCCTCGACCCAGGACACAGTCAGAAGGAAAATATGGGTTTGTATAACTATTCCGAAGCTGAAAAAGTTCTCAGGGTCGCTCTTGCATTGAGGGAGATGCTGTTGACGCAGACCGACATCGATACCGTCTATATGAGCAGGACGAACGATACTCAGTCAGTGACGCTGAGCCAGCGCACCAATCACGCGAACTCGGTGGGCGCGGATTTCTATCACTCCATACACAGCGATGCCGGTTCTCCAACCGCGAACAGCACCCTGATGCTGCATGGAGGCTGGAGGCAGAACGGCCAGACGGTGGAGAAAAGTCCACAGGGCGGAAAGAGAATGGGGGATATTATGGTTGTGGATCTGACCGCCGCGATGCGCATTCCGACCCGGGGCAATTATGCCGACAGAACGTTCTACCTGGGCTTCCCCGACAATCACGAGAACCAATTTCCGTATCTCCACGTGAACCGGGAATCGAACATGGCATCGGTACTCAGCGAGGCAGGATTTCATACCAATCCGACGCAGCAGATGCGGAACCTGAATGCCGATTGGAAACGACTCGAAGCGCAGTCCGCATTCTGGTCGATTCTGGCCTATCACGATATCGATCGTCCGGCCGTCGGCATTGCAACGG
>CAZBUK010000117.1:0-9431 GCA_964495085.1 uncultured Ignavibacteriales bacterium | reverse complement strand
CTGCTGCGGAAATTCCGAAGAATGTATTTTAACGGGATTTTCATATTTGGTTCCTGTAGTTCTCCATCACCATAATCCTATTTTCGGATTTAACCTTTAAACTTCGATCTCTGACCTCAGACCTCCGACCTCTGACCTCCGACCTCTGATCCCCGACCTCCGACCTCTGATCCCCGACCTCCGACTTTCGATCTCCAACCTCCGACCCCCCCTCATCGACACCCATCAACCCACGAATCGCAACCCGTCCACGATCGATGTCCTGACAGCGCGCTGCACGGGTACCAATGATGCAACGATCCCCACAAGGAGAGCAGATCCTGCCGCGAGCACGATGGTGACGGGTTCTATATAGAAAATCGGAAACCATGATTTCGGGACCATTAATGAAAAGAGCTCGATGATCGGATATCCCAAAGCCAGGCCGAGTCCCGCCCCGAATATCGATATGACGATCGATTCGCCTGCAATGATCGCTGCGAGCCGAGGCCCGGAGAATCCGAGCGTTTTGAGGACTGCATATTCCGTCGTGCGCTCGCGAGCAGCCATGATCATCGTATTCCCGAGAACCAGTAATATTATTCCTATTATCACAAATGACAGAAAGTTGAGCAGTTTAATAATGAGGCCGGTCCCCTGTATGAAACCCTGTTGAAATGCCGCCTCGGTTTCCGTTTTCGTCTCGGCGCGTGAGTTCGCAAAGAGTGCATCGACCTCTTCGGAAATCCTCGCGGCGTCTTCGGGGTCGCCGATGCGAATGATATACCATCCGACCTGGCCCGCTCTCGATGGAGATTCCTGGCGCATGCGTTCATCGAGATACTGCCAATGGAACCACATCTGCGTTCCGTCCACGGTTCTGTCTCGCGGTTGGTAGATCCCCCTGACGACGAATTCCCAGTTGCCGGGGTATATATCTCCTTCGATCGGTATGACGTCGCCGAGATTAAGATTATATTGTGCGGCGAGATCGGCGCCCACAATGCAGGCATTTCGTTCACGCAGGAACACTTCGAGCTGGTCGGGCGGTACCACGTACTCGGGGTAGACTTTTGAGACGGTTTCCGCATCCACCGCGAACCGCGGAAAGAATTGGGTTTTGTCTATATACACGCCCTGGAACCAGTTCATATAACTTACCGTCTCGACGCCGGGTATCCGCGCGATCTGATCGCGATACGCGACAGGGAGCGGAAAGATGAACGATACGGAATTCCGCGTGATCAATCGGTTCGGGGATGACGCTTCCACGCCGGCGTACCATGCGGTAACTACCGTCCGGAGAAAAACAAATGCGACGACGGCTATCGTGATTCCGAGAATCGTCAGCAACGTTCTGAGTTTATGGCGAAGAGCGTTCTTCAGCATCAGTTTGAGAACTTTCATGTATCCTCCTATTGCAATTCGCCTTTATCGAGATGACGCGTGGTGTGCGCCTTCTCTGCGGCACGCGGATCGTGCGTAACCATCACGATCGTTTTCTTATACTCCAGGTTCAGTCGCGCCAGCAGCGTGAGCACCTCCTCGGCGGATTGTTTGTCGAGATCGCCCGTGGGCTCGTCGGCGACGACGATGGTCGGATCAGTGACGATCGCGCGTGCGATCGCAACTCGCTGTTCCTGTCCGCCGGAAAGCTGTTTCGGATAATGCTGCATCCGGTCTGCGAGTCCGACCAGCGTTAGGACTGTTTCTACGTGCTTCCTCCGATCTTTTTTCGAGAGCGGCGTCAGAAGCAGCGGCAGCTCGACGTTCTCGTATGCGGTGAGAACGGGTAGGAGATTATAGAATTGAAAGATGAATCCGACATGCCGTGCGCGCCATTTTGCCAATGCCGATTCTCCGAGCTGTGTTACGTCCGTGCCCGCTACCGAGATCCTTCCCTTGTCGAGTCTGTCTATGCCGGCGATGAGATTGAGAAGCGTCGTCTTTCCCGACCCGGAGGGTCCCATGAGACACATAAACTCGCCTTCGGGAACATCGAGCGAGATATCGTGCAGCACGGGTATCTGAATGCTGTCCCGTCTATACGATTTATATACATTCTGTATCTGGATGATCGGTTCGGCCATGAAATCTCCTCTGGATTATTTAACCACTACGTTGACACCTGCATGAATTCGTTCGTCGACCCGTGCGATCACTCGTTCCCCCGGTGAGATCCCTTCACGGATCTCGACCATGGTACCTATCCGGCGTCCCGTAACCACAGCGCGCTCGACGGCTCTGTTTCCTTCCACCATGAATACTACAGTTCTCCCCTCCCTCTCGGCAAGGGCTGAACCCGGAATTGAGAGGACCGGCGTGACCGGTTCATCGCCGCTCTCGCGTTCCCCGCTCAGGAACAATACCTTTGCGCTCATTTCGGGAAGAACTTTGCTGTCATACACTCTGAAACCGACCTTCACCAATACCGTCGCTTTTGCCCGGTCGGCTGTCGGGACGATCTTTGTCACGTACCCCTGATACCTTGTTTCGGGATATGCATCAAGCGTTATCTCGCATGGCTGATTCGGTGTGATGCGCTGAATATTCGATTCGGAAACGTCGGCTTCCACCTCGAGGGACGTCATATCGGCAATCGTCACGACGGCCGAGCGCGCCCCCATACTCGCCGCCATAGGAGCTACCATCTCGCCGACGTCCGCATTCTTGCTGAGCACGGTGCCGTTGAACGGCGCACGGATCAACGTATTCTCGAGCGCAACTTCGGCGGCAACGACCGATGCCCGGGCGACATCGATCGAGGCAACTACGCGATTGTATCGCGCCTCGGCAGCGTCGAATTCCGCCTGTGAGATCAATCCCCTCTCCAGTAACGCTTTTTGTCTCTCCAGCGTCTGTCCGGCATCGTTCAACTCCGCTTCGTTCAGCCGTAGCGATGCTTGCATCTGTTCGAGCACTGCCCTGACATCGGCGTCCTCGATGCGCGCGATGATCTCCCCTTCACGAACGGTATCCCCTTCCACAACGCCGAGATAGAGTAATCTGCCGGTCGCCTTCGACGCGACGGCCGCCTTGCGTTGCGCGACGACGTAACCGCTGGCCGTCAGAACACCCTGGGCCTGCGACGGAGAGACATATGTCGCGGACGCGAGCTGGACTTCGATCGCGGTTTTGAAGAGCGATCCGAAGAGCAGAAATCCCGCTCCAAGGAGTACGACAATAATAATGCACCAGACAAGAATCCGGCCGAATATTTTCTTACCGCCATCGGATCCCGATTCGTTGTCGATATCCCGATTAATACGAAGTGATGAAAGATCGGCTTTTGGTTTATCGTTGGTCATGGAATGATGATCGCTCTGTCGAATGATAAAAAACTTTGAAATATAGTTAGAAATTATACCGGAATCAATTTGTTTCAAACGCCGAGCACTACTACGACACGATTTGTGGTTCCGGCCGGCATTACCGGGATCAATCCTGGCGGAAGCAATTCACCGTTCAGGGTTATCCTCGTTACGCCTTTGGATACACCGGACGGGTTTTGCACCTCTATCTCGTAGACGGCTCCGCGGAATTTACGCACGACGGAAAATCCTTTCCAAGCCCTCGGAATGCACGGGTCGACGGTCAAACCGTCGTATTCGGGACGGATACCCAGGATATGCTGGGTGACGGCATAAAAATTCCACGCCGCCGTCCCTGTCAGCCAACTGTTTTTTGCCTCACCCGGGCGGATCGCATCCTTACCTGCAATCATCTGTGAATAGACATATGGCTCGGTCTTATGAAGTTCGACGAGATCTTCCCGGTACGAAGGAGCGATCTTGCTGTAATACTCGAAGGCCCGGTCGCCATTTCCGAGAAGCGTCTCCGCTATAATGATCCAGGGATTATTGTGACAGAAAATTCCCGCATTTTCCTTATAGCCGGGGGGATACGTGGAGATCTCGCCGAGATTGATATGATAACGGGTAAACGCAGGATGAACAAGCACGATGCCGTATTCGGTATCGAGAAATTTCTTTACGGACGCGAGCGCCTTTTCGGCCTTGCCGTCGTCAAGGCCTACGCCCGCCATGACGCACATCCCCTGCGATTCGATAAAGATCTTCCCTTCCTGGTTCTCGTTGCTCCCGACCTTATTGCCGTAGAAGTCGTACGCACGCAGAAACCATTCCCCGTCCCATCCGTATTCATCGATGGCTTCCCGCATATCCTCTATATACCCGCTCGCTTTCGTCGCCTCATACGTACTTCCGATCCTCCTGCAGAGCGATACGAACTCGCTGCCGTAGAGTATAAACTGGCCGGCGATGAAGACCGATTCGGCCTGGCCGCCGGATTTATTCTCCGTGGTCTGAAACGATTCGTCCGGATTAACCGAGAAGCAATTGAGGTTCAGGCAATCGTTCCAATCCGCCCGTCCGATCAGGGGGAGCCTGTGGGGACCGAGATTTTCGACTACATGATAGAGCGACCGGCGCAGATGTTCGAATAAACTGTCCGCCCTCGTATTATCGTTGTTGAACGGCACACGTTCGTCGAGTATCGTGAAATCGCCCGTCTCTTTTATATACGCGGATGTCGACAGGATGAGCCACAACGGATCGTCGTTGAAATTTCCTCCGATTTCATGGTTTCCCATTTTCGTCAGCGGTTGATACTGATGATACGCGCCTCCGTCCTCGAACTGGGTCGCAGCGATATCGAGAATACGTTCCCGTGCTTTATCCGGTATCTGGTGAACGAATCCGATCAGATCCTGATTGGAATCCCTGAATCCCATTCCCCGTCCTATTCCGGATTCAAAGTACGACGCGCTTCGGGACATATGAAACGTCACGATACATTGATACTGATTCCAGATGTTAACCAGCCGGTCGAGTTTTTCATCGCCGCTCCGAAGCTTGTATACCGAAAGCAGGCGATCCCAGTGTTCGCACAGCCGGTCTAAGGCATCGTCTACCTGCCGGACATCGGCAAATCGCGACATCATCTCCCGCGCAGCGTTTTTCTTGATTATTCCCGGTTTTTCCCATTTGTCGTCCGGATCATTCTCGCCGTACCCGAGTATGAAGACGAGATCTTTGACCTCGCCCGGATCCAGACTAATTTTTAAGCAATGCGAGGCGACCGGCGCCCAACCTCGCGCCGTCGAATTGCCGGGTTCGTTGCGCTCGACGACCTGCGGCAGCTCGTAGCCGTTGTATAATCCGACGAAAGAATCACGGTCGGTATCGTATCCATGGATCGGTGCATTGACCGAATAGAACGCGAAGTGATTGCGGCGTTCCCGGTATTCGGTCTTATGGTATATTACCGGGCTTTCGATCTCGACTTCTCCGGTCGAAAAGTTCCGCTGAAAATTCGTCATATCGTCGAGGGCATTCCAGAGACACCATTCAACGAACGAAAACATGGTGAACGATTTTTTCCGTTTGCCGGTATTCCTGAGGGTCACCCTCTGTACTTCCCCCGAAAATCCAAGCGGGACGAAAAATAGTACGCTCGCTTCGAGTCGATCGCGTTTACCGGTAATGCGAGTGTATCCCAATCCATGCCGGCATTCATATGCAGCAAGCTTCGATTTGACCGGCTTCCAGCCGGGCGACCAGACCGCTCCCCCATCGTTGATATAAAAATACCTGCCGCCGGAATCGATCGGTACATTGTTGTAACGGAAACGCGTGAGGCGCCGCAGTCTCGCGTCTTTATAAAAACAGTACCCCCCCGCGGTGTTCGATATCAGGCTGAAAAAATCGTCGTTCCCGAGATAATTGATCCAGGGATATGGGGTTTGCGGATCGGTGATCACATATTCGCGGTTCTTATCGTTAAAATATCCGAAATCCATCAGGAGCGGATCCTTATGAGTATAATACCGGTGAGGATTGTAATATTTAGTTTAGCTGATTGGGAATTTCCGGCAGCCGCCGGATTATCCCGCATATCCTGATTTATAGGTAAATTCGACAGGGAAATACGTTTATCTAACCGGACGGTTCGATAATCGGGTACGAACCCGGAGATGAGTCCCGCATTTCACGTGAAGTGAAAATTGGTAAAAACTAAGTAATAATCAAGTCCCGGCGTGAGGTTATCCGATTCGGCCGTATGCTGCATTCGCCCGTGGGTGTCTCCGGCAGATCTCTATGTGGAAAATGATGAGAGTATCGCTTCAGCGGACTGCTGCGGGAGAGTGAATCGGGGTGATAAGTCTGCAGACGATCGAAATCCTCACTCCAAAGAATTTTGCTCTTCCGGAGTAGCGTCTACTAACCTTTCGCACGTACAGACGGTAGAATATAAGGACTTTTTATATGAATATCATATATAGATAACCAATTACATAATATTTTTTAATCGAAGTGTTTTTTCTATAATCTGAGAACTCTTCTTTTTTTTTGTATCTGAATATCTTCTCGTTTCTCTGTTCCCAAAATAACAAAGGAATTCCTAAGAACTGATTTTTACTATTCTTTGACAAATTCTTGACAAAACCCCATAAGCGATGTGATATATTTCCATGTGCATGATACTTCTCATTATCGAACGAAGGATTATGAAGAAATTATATGAAAGGGTATTTTTTATGACACACTTGAAGATTGAAGAATCGAGGTCCTCGAAATGGTTAATAATATTACTGTGCCTGACCATTTCATTGAGTCTCCCCGCTTATTTAGAAGCAAAAGAGAAAAAATTGGGAAACAACCTCATTATAGAGATGAATACCGGGCATCTGATAGAGGGGGAACTTATAGCGGTTCATGACTATGTACTTATTCTGTTACTTGGACAAGGACGGGATACATCTCATGTATCAATCATTGATGTCGGCCATATCTATATCCAGAAAAAAAGTAAATTTCTGAAGGGCGCTGGAATGGGCTTATTGTTTGGCGGTACTACAGGTGCATTAATCGGTTTTGCGAGCGGTGATGACACGGATGGATTCATTCAATTTACTGCATCTGAGAAGGCTTTAGCGCTCGGAATCGTCCTGGGTGTTGCAGGCGCTACAATCGGAGGTATAGGCGGAGCAATCGCTGGTGTTGATGAAACGGTTTCAATTAAATCAACATCACCGGATAAGTTATATTCTATCCTTAACAAATTGAAATCCTATGCACGCTACGAGGCCGGAATACCGGAAGATTTTACCATAGAAGCGGTATCGATTCCAAAAGATGGTTCTTTACAAAATGTCGAAGCAAATGCTGATATTGTTGAAAAAATGAAGAAAAGAAATGAGCCGTCGTCGAGAAACGTGAACGGTATAAAACGTTTTCATATAAGTGTGACTCCGGGGTATTTCAAATCCTCGGGCATAGACGATCTCAAGGAGCTCATCAAATATGCAGGTTATACCGATACGCAAAGATATTCCGGGGGATTCTTTGGCGGAGGAGCGACCACGGTAATCGAATACCCACATACTCATAAAGACCCGAAGCTTTATATTAAAGATATAAAGATTGATTATTCGCTCAACAATACTCTGGCTGTCGGTCTAGCTTATTCTCCGCTCGGTCAGCACGGAGCGAGCGGACGGCAGGTCGTACGTGGATTGGATTACCGAGAGGAATGGGATGCACAGGCAGGATTAAGTCCTCGTGAATATGTCGTTACCTATATTGTCGGTTTCTATGAAGGTCGGTCTTATTTTCTCTCTGTATCGTACTTTCCCGTACCCGACGCCTTTTTGAAGAAACAAACAATTAAAGCGACCGGCGGTATCGGGTATATCAGAACGAAGTTCGATTTTTACGGTACAGAGTGGGAGCACAGTTACGATGAGACATCAGACTATTTTCCGGTGGATCATAGACGGTTTTCAAAAGATAGTTTTGGAATTCTCTTGTCGGCAGAATTGATACACTTTTTTAACAGGAAGGTATCCATCGGTTTGAACGTCGATTACAAGCATATAATAGTGAAGACAGATGGTTTTTCAATCGACAGCCATTATTCATACTATGACGGTTCACCCTATAACGGAGGCGAACGGCGTGAAGGCGCTCTCACGGTTGAAATTCCCGGATACAGATGGCAACCCGGCGGATTTGGGTTCGGTCTGAATATCGGGCTTCATTATTAGAATATCGAGGCCAGGCTCTCCCAAGGATTCCTAAAGCAACGAACTCTGCAATCAGCGCGTTTGCCGTTGCCGGGGTGACGTCTAATTGTCTCTCTACGTCGGCGGCAGTAATGAATGGATTCTTATATAGATGATTCACCAACTGCTTTGCCCTGGGGCGCCTCTTCCCGAGTCTAACGATTTTCCCCCCTTCTATTTTCTCCTTCAGCTTGAGTATCGATGTCCGGCACGTAGGGGGAAATGCGTTCAGTTCCCCCAATTTAAGATATGCCTCTGCCAGGAGGACATAGATTTTAGCGTCTGTCCAGGTCCAGGCTACGTTAATGGGAGACGGATTGAAGCATTGATAATTGGACTTCTGTATGTAATTTCCGGATTTGAAGTCTTTCAAGTCCATGGAAGCATCGCCAGGCTAAAATAAGAATATCGCTATTTTAGTTTACTAGAATTAGCTAAAATTAGAAAATTCATGATGGTAAATTAATTTTGAAGGTTGTATATTATCTGTTACACAGTACGCAGAGGAGTCTTTCAGGGTATTGTATTAACATTTTATCGGGGGATAAATGTTCAACTCCACATCCATATTTTACTTTGTTACCCTCCTGTATTGTTTTCTGTTTATATCTATAGAAGTCTTTGCACAGGAGGGAATCAACGAGGAAACAGGTGTGGATCTCTCCAGCGTCGAACTTCTATCCGCAGTAACCGTCCATAACGGAACCTCAGCAAGTCCCGGATCAAGCAGCATAACCTTCCCTGCCCCCGCGGTACAAACAGGTGATGTACTTATCGTTCAGATTGTCGTAGCGGAGGATTTTATCCCGAGTAATGTGCTTTGCCCGCCACAGGGATGGATCTCATTGCTCAGAAACGACTATGATGATGAGATGGTCCAGGAGATATTCTTCTATCTCGCGCGATCCGACCAACCTGCAAGATCATATACCTGGAATTTCAAAACAAATCGAAGCGCTTGCGGATCGAACGGTGCGGTACGTTCCGGTATAGGGGCGACAGGCGCTTTACTTCATTACACCGGAGTCGATTCTGATGATCCGATCGATACCTACGCGGGAAGGGTAGCATCGGGCTCGGCTACGACTGCCATAGCACCTTCTGTGACTACGACAACGGATAATACGCATCTCGTTCACTTCTTCGGTGCATTCAAGGATCTCAATTTTACGACAACCAATTCGAGGATCTATACAGTCGGAAGCTCTACTAACGATGCGGAACGAACTGCTGCAGCGTACCACCGAGCTCGTGACGCATCCGGAAGCACATCTTCCTTCACCGTTAATCTCTCTTCGAGCGCCGAATGGATATCCGCAACTCTGGCTCTCCGTCCGGATAATGTTAATACTGCAACGAAACTTTC
>CAZBUK010000116.1:0-9443 GCA_964495085.1 uncultured Ignavibacteriales bacterium | reverse complement strand
ATCGGAAAAATAATGGATGGAGCCGCATAACAGATGATATTGAAAAAATTCGTCCGGAGGGTCGTTCGAAAATTTATCGTTCCGTTTCTGGATCGTCCGCAACAGAACAATACACTGCCCGCATTCGCAACGTCACCGGCGAATTCTCAGATAATGCCGCCGTTCAGAATCTCCAATCCCGACAGAATATTTCTCGGCGAGAACGTCGGTCTGGGACCCGGAGCAATCCTGGAGGCCCAGGCACAATATCCGCGCGGCTGGATGCGGCACCCGGGAGGCGACCACGTCGAACAGACCTTCGAATCGAGCATCAGGATCGGAAACCGGGTAACCTCAACCGCCTCGCTGCAGGTCGTTGCCTTCAGGGAAATTATCATCGAAGACGACGTGATGTTCGCGTCGAATGTTTTTATCTGCGACGGCATGCATGGATACGATCGGGCTGATGTTCCATATAAATACCAGGGCATCTCCCAAATCGCGCCGATCCGCATCCGTAATGGTTGCTGGATCGGGCAGAACGTGGTGCTATTACCGGGAGTCGAGATCGGGGAGCGTTCGATAATCGGTGCAAACAGCGTGGTGACCTCGAACATTCCCCCGCACTCGATAGCCGTCGGTTCCCCGGCAAAGGTCATCAAGCGTTGGAATAAGCAAACAGGGTTGTGGGAATCGCTGTGAAAGAAATAAACGCTAGGAGCGATATTCTCGTTACGGTCGGCATCCCGACCTATAACCGGGCTGATTCCTTTTTGAAGCAGGCTCTCGAGAGCGTCCTCAATCAGTCATACCGGAACCTCGAGATCATCGTCTCAGATAACTGCTCGACCGACAATACGGGTCCGCTCGTGCTCGGTTATAATGACAAACGTATCCGATATGTCCGGCAGGAGAAGAATATCGGCGCAATTCCGAATATGAATTTCTGTCTCCAGGAAGCCCGGGGAACCTATTTTCTCATGCTCCATGACGACGACCTTATCGATCCGGACTTCGTCGAGACCTGCCTGAGGTATTCCGGTTATGCAAGCGACAAGGGGATCATCATCGCAGGTGCGAGAGAGATAGACATGCAGGGGAATCAGCTCCTCCAAAAGAAGAATCATTGCACGGGTATGTCGGCATATGAATTCATCGCGGAATGGTACCGGAGACACATACTCCTCTTTCTTCCGAGTATGCTGTTCAATACCGAAAAGTTGAAAGAAGTAGGCGGGTTCCAGGAAAAATACCACTTCTTCGCCGACCTCGCAGCCCAGTTTATGCTGATAAGCAAAACCGATAGAATCGATGTGCCCGATGTACTTGCCAGCTTTCGGGTAACCGAAGGTTCGTTCGGCAAGCGTGCAAAGATCGTCCAATGGTGCGAAAACTCCATTGATCTTGCGGAACTTGCATGCTCACTCGTCGGGAGAAGTAACGGTAGCGAACCCCTGCGGCCGCTCGCGATGAAAACATCCGCCGAACGAATGTACCAGGAAGCCCTTCGGGCTGATACGTGGTGGAACCGGTCGGTTTCATTTTCTATCGTCTGGAAGAGGTTCCGGTATCGATATTATCCGACCAGGCGTCAACTCGCCGGATTGTTTCCCCCTCTTGCATATATTTTATTTCCGATTCAATCGATCAAAAAAGCTGCGCGTAGAATTAAAATTGCAATCGGTGCATGAAATCCGGGGCGCGACGATACATCGGTTCCGGGGTATCGGTATAATGCACCCATTTCCGGACAATTAGGAATTATGCGGATCATCCCTCAATGTGTGGAATAATCGGCTTTCTCAACAAGAACGGCGCTCCCGCCGATCCCATGATGATGAACGCTCTGACGGCGGCGCTTGCGCATCGCGGACCGCATGGCCAGGGCGTATATACACACCGGAACGTATCGATCGGACATCGGAGACTTGCAATTATCGATCTCGAAACGGGTGAGCAACCGATGTCGAATGAAAACGATACGGTCTGGATCACATATAACGGGGAGCTCTATAATTACAGGGAGCTTCAAAAGGCGCTGGAACAAAAGGGCCATCGGTTCAAAACCCACTCGGACACAGAGGTAATAATTCACGCATATGAAGAATGGGGGAAAACGTGCGTCGAGCGGTTCAGAGGTATGTTTGCATTCGCGATTGTAGATCAGAACCGTAATGAAATATTTCTGGCGCGGGATCATATCGGCATCAAACCTCTCGTCTACTACTCCGACAACGATCTATTCGCCTTCTCATCCGAACTTCAGGGTTTACTGCAGCTGCCCGGTTTCGATTCGACGCTGAATCTCCAGGCGCTCGATCAATACCTGCATCTTCATTATATTCCACCTCCGCTGACCGTCTACCGGCAAGCATTCAAACTCTTTCCGGCGCATCGGATGGCGGTCGATTTCGGGGGCGATATTAAATATATCGAACCCTATTGGGATCTCGAATTCCGGCCCGAGAACGACAGATCGGAAAACGACTGGCTCGAAGAACTGGATTCGCTCCTTCGCGATTCCGTCAAAAAGCATCTCATCGCCGATGTACCCGTGGGTGCGTTCCTCTCGGGAGGTATCGATTCGACGGTCATCGTAAAGTACATGACCGAACTGCAGGGAAGCAATACCCCGAAAACTTTCAGCATCGGATTCGATGAGGACATATATTCGGAGTTGCCTTATGCAGAAATTGTCAGACAGAAATACCGCACTGAACATCATTCGGAGATAGTTTCTCATCATTCAATCGACATTCTCCCGGAGCTGGTAAAGCACTACGGCGAGCCGTTCGGAGACGATTCGTGCATTCCCACGTACTATCTCTCCCGTTTCGCATCCGGCTCTGTCACCGTAGCGCTCTCGGGCGATGGGGGCGATGAATTTTTCGCAGGTTATATCGTGTATGAGCGGTGGATGAATCTCGTGAGAGGTGAATTTCCTGAGTTTTATAAGAGATTTCCCCTTTGGAAGAAGATAATATACCCCTTGATGCACCACCTTCGTCCTGAGAGGTATCCCGCTGATTACTTTGTGAAATTCGATCAATCCATTGAATCATGGCTCGCACACGTACAATCGCTCGATTCCGATTGGCGAAGCAGATTGTGGAGACCCGAATTTCGCAAGGGGGACATACCCGGATCGGTTCCCTCCGTATTCGACGCAGTATCCGACAGAATCGCCGGGTTGTCATCCGTTCATATGGCCCAGTATATCGAGATAAAGACCGCTCTGCCGTCGGCCTTGCTGCCGAAGGTCGATATTGCGAGTATGATGAGCGGACTCGAGGTCAGGACGCCGCTAACGGATAAAGACGTCGCTGAATTCGCCTGCAGGATACCCCATACCATCAATCTCAGGAAGAGAAATAAATCCGGGTATACGGGTAAATATCTCCTGAAAAAACTGCTGGAACGGGATTTTGGAGAGGACTTCATTTATCGAAGGAAAATGGGATTTACGCCCCCGACACTAACCTGGTTTTCCGTCAACGGAAATAAACGCAACGTTGTCGAGGATCGTCTTCTAGACGATAGTTCGTTTATCTCGGAATATTTCAACACATCTGCCATCCGCGGCTTATTTGCGCAACATAAGATCAAGTCGCTCTGGTTATTATTGTTCCTCGAATTATGGCTTGAACACCATCATTCGAACAAAAAGCTTAGCAGGAAAGTCTGATACGATTTGAGAATTGCGGTCTGTACGCACGATTATCCGGACTACGTCAGCGGACCGAATGTCTGGCTGATTCGGTACATCGACGGAATGAAAAATTCCGGAAATGAGGTAATAGTTTTGTTTACAAGGGGGGGAGAAGGGGAAAAATTCCGGTATATTAGCGAGGTCAAAGCTCGCGGTACGCCCTGTTACGTCTACGCAGGCCCCCGATATACGGAGGATAAAATCCGGTGGATCCTCTCAGTGGTCCGTGAAGAGTCTCCGGATTTTTTCATTCCGAATTTCGACTTCCCTGCATACTATGCCGCTCGATGGATTCGTGAATCCGGCATCCCGACGATCGGTCTCCTCAGATCTGACGATAAAATTTATATGGGGATAATAGACCAATTCATTCGAACCCCCGGGCCATTTCAACCCTCCGCAATTGTCTGTGTGTCGAAATTCCTGCTTGAGTTGGCAGTCTCCCAAGGGACAGGGGATATTCTTTACCGGCATATACCGAGCGGTACTCCTGTTCCGGAGCAAATCGTCCGGAAACAAAACGACTCATTGAAACTGGTTTATACCGGAAGACTTATTGAACAACAGAAGCGCGCATCGGATCTGGCTGCGGCATTATGTCACGCGACTCGACAGGTACCCGGAACGAAAGCGGTTATCTACGGCTCGGGCGAAGCGTTGAACTCGGTGAGGCATATACTGCGAACCGAGGGGGACGGTTTGCCGGTTCGGTACGGCGGTGTTATCGACAGCGCCGCGATGCAGCAAACGTTGCTCGAAAATCATGTATTCGTACTTCTCTCGGATTACGAGGGCCTGCCGACATCAGTCATGGAGGCGATGGCATGCGGTCTCGTACCCGTCTGCCTGAATATTCGCAGCGGTATACCGGAGCTAATCGAACACGATAAGACGGGGTTGCTTGTCGAAGACCGCTCCGCCGATTTTATCAACGCCATCTCCAGGTTGAAAAACGAACCCGGTTTGTGGGAGCGACTTTCAGAAGGCGCGCGAAGCAGAATAGAATCGGATTATTCTTTTCAGATATCGATCACCAAATGGCTGAATCTCTTTACCGAGCTTGGGAATCGAAATATTCGTACGAAGCGTCGGATCAGAATCCCGGTGCGGATCAAGCTTCCTCCACCGCACCCCGCAGTAAGCGGTGCGGAACCGAGATGGCCGGGTTTTCTGAAATATTACGGGAACCGCGCAAAAAAGCTATATAACCGTTCGATAGGATAACTATACTTCACCCATGTCAAGAGTACAAGAAATCACATCTAATCGGGACGGCCTCCGGAGGGTAGATCGAATACACCTGGATGGAGCGGTACAATTCTCGTATATAGAGATTTCAGAGCCTTCCGAAGAAGTCATGGATATAGAACTATATCGATTCGATCGCATCGATCAAATTGAGCAGGTTTCCGATTTCGGAACCTTGGTACGGGGATTGAAGGAGAATAAAAGTTACACGCTTTGGCTCCCCGGTAATATCTTGAACGGCTCAATTGACTCGTATAAACGCATTCTTGTGGACGAACATGAACGTATTCCGTATGCATTCATGCTCGAGAATACGGTTCGTTTGAAAGTACTGTCCGAATTGTGGATGAAGGAGACGGCATTCTACGGATTTCTCGCGGCAGAGGACGAACATCTCTCGCTGAGCGAGGAGCTGAAAGATATCTACCCGGCCGAACGAAGAACCTATATCAAAGCCGACTGGTTCTGCGCCCGGTCACAGGCCGATATATGGAAATATCTGATCAACGGATTTATCTACGATCCGGGACCGGGGAGAGGATCGGGGAAGAGATTTATATGCCAACAATGTGCATATTCCTGGTGGATGTATTTCGACATGCTCGCATCCGTGACATCGAAGAAGATCTATGACGTATTCCAGGATGAATTGGCGCAATCCGTCGTGAACAGTCTATCGCCGGAAGGCGCTTGGAGGCACGGGGCTTGGAGCGACGAAATGGAGATACACGCGAGGTTCCAGTTGGACGGAATACAGCTTCTGCTGGCTCAGTATGAAAAGACCAGGGATCAATACTGGTTGAAATCGGCGGAATTTGCGATGGAATATCTCATCAAAAACATGAGCGTGTCCGCTTCCGGGGACCGGTTGTGGTTTCTTCACGACTCAATAGAGGATCTCAAGAAACACCGGATAGCAAGTCCGGTGCTCGGATCGCGCGATATCCACTCATATACGATCAATACCCATATCCAGGCGCTATTCGTTCTTGCCCGGCTGTCGCCATATTCGGATCGGCTGGACGGTGATAAGATCGTCAAAAGCGGACTCACTTCATTAAAATCGATTCTCGAATTGGCGCCGGCGGAGGGGTTGTACGCCCTGGTCGTGCCCTGGTTCGTCAGACATCGGCTAAGGGGAGCAACGGGAAAAAGGTTGGATCAGGTGATTAAAATTATAGAGAAAAAATACCTTATACCGCTTTATTGGTTCCTCCGAAAGCGATATCCGAGAATTTTATATCCGAACGGTCTGACGGAGAGGGATCTTACTATCACGTTCATGCCGTTCAACTATCACGTTATAAACGTCAAAGATATGCTGACGCTCTATCAATTCCGTCCGGAGCCATGGCTCGAAGTTGCCATCCGGAAGAGCTTTAAATTTATACGGTTTCTGACGGAACTTTCACAATTTAGGTACCTTTTGAAAAACGATCATAATTATATTGAGGTATACGAGGTTTATCAACTATATAGCAATATGATAGAGACGATCCCTGAAAGTGAATTACTTCAGATTCAGGAGTTACTCTTCGAAGTAACCGGCGGATTTTCACTCGATGCTGCCTTCATGACCAATACAAGGAATAGAAAGCAAGGAAAACAGAAAGAGGTGTCAAATGTTAGAATTTAAAAGATACGAAGTTCATATGGATGGCTTTAAACCGGTATAAACTTTTTGCATTCTGACTTCTGTCTCCTGAATTCTGTCTTCAATTCCAACACCCGGCAGAAAAAACTCAATTCACTTTGAAAATTGCATTCGTCATAAGTTCTTTTCCGACTTTATCGGAAACATTTATCCTGAGCCAGATCGTTTCATTACTCGACCGGGGCATCCACGTCGATATTTTCGCGCGCGGCAGCGGAGATGATACCGTTACTCATCAGGATGTCGACAGGTACGATTTACAAACCCGGACCTTTTATTACGGTAGAGAATTTCAGGGCAGACCTGACCGGTACCCCATACGAGTTTTCAATGCTCTTAAGTATCTCGGATACCGGATACGCCGGAATCCTCTCCCGCTTCTTAGATCGCTGAATTTCATAAAATTCGGCAGACAAGCAGGCACTCTGTCGCTCTTCTATAAAGTCCGGCGATTGATGGATCTCAGGATCGATTCCTACGATATTATTCACTGCCATTTCGGTGATGTAGGCCGGGAAATCGTTCAGTTAAAACGAATCGGTTTGACCTCTGCCCGAATTGTAACAACGTTTTACGGTTGGGATTGCTCCAGCTATGTATTGAAATACGGAAAAAAAGTGTACGACGATCTTTTTCGCTTTGGCGATCTGGTACTCTGTCTGAGCGAAGAGATGAAGGATCGGTTACGGGGGTTGGGATGTCCGGAGGAGAAGATCGTGATTCATCATCTCGGAATCGACACTGACCGGTTTCAGCCGGAGAATTCGACGGGAGGCCGGGCGAACGGTACTGTAAATCTCCTGACTATCGGTAGAATGGTGGAAAAAAAAGGGATAGCTTATGCACTTCAAGCTGTTTCGAAGTTGATTGGAAAGTACCCGCATATCCGGTATACCGTAATCGGCGGCGGACCGTTGAAAAATGAGCTCGAACGCCTCGCATCGGATTTGGGAATATCGAGGAACGTTCATTTTACGGGACCGAGAGATCAGACAGAAATCCTGGCAGCAATGCGAGTATCGGATATATTTATCGCACCGAGCGTCACCGCCGTAGACGGGGATAAGGAAGGTACACCCACGGTTCTCATGGAAGCCCAGGCATTCGGGTTGCCCGTGGTCAGTACGCTGCACAGCGGCATTCCGGAAGTCGTAATTGACGGAGGCTCCGGGTATCTCGTCCCCGAGAAGGACGCGAATTCGTTGGCCGAAAAATTATCGGTATTAATCGATGATTCCGGACTTCGCCGTTCAATGGGAGTGGCCGGACGGAATTACGTCGGGAAAGAGTACAATGCCGCTCTTCTTGCCGGAAAGCTGGAAAAAATTTATCGCAGTCTGTTCTCACTTCCCGATAATGCTGTTTTTGATATTGAAAGAAAATGATATGCCAGGCTTATTCGGTTTTTCGAGAATCGGTTTGCAGGAGGACCGGGCGAAAGCAGTTGCAGACCGTATGCGAACGCTTATAGCCCACAAGCGATCATACAAAATGGATGACATCTATCTTGATGAAGGTATCTGTGCGGGCAGAACCCATTCGAACATCGTCCAAAAGCACGAACAGCCGTACCAATCCTCCGACTGTGTCAATGTCTGGGTGGATGGAGAATTTATAGAGGCGGATTCCGGAAATGGGGGGGCGGGAGGGATGAGAATGACCGATCCGCAGAGACTCGCTGCCGCTTATGCCCTAAGTCGTGAGCAGGATTGTTCGTGGAATTTTTTAAAGGATATAGACGGATTGTATGCGTCGGTGATCTGGGATAAAAAAAGGGGTCAGGTACACCTTATTTCCGATCGTTACAGTACAATGCTCTTATTCTGGACTTTCGTTGGCGGTACTTTCATCTGGGGTACGGAATTGAAGGTGTTTACGGCACATCCGGCTTTTTCTGCCCGGATCGACAAACAGGGTGTCGAAGAATTTATTTCGCTCGGCAATATGATAACCGACAGGACGTACTTCGAAGGAGTCAGGCGTCTTCCCGCCGCAACGGTCGTCACGTTCGATGCACCGACATCCACGGTTTCTACGCATCGTTATTGGTGGTGGGACGAGATTAATCCGATGGACGATACCGTAGTCCCTGAACGTATATGCGAAGAGTTGGGCGATCGATTCATCATGGCGGTCTCCAACCGGGTGTGTTCGAACGAAGATATCGCTCTGTCGTTGAGCGGAGGTGTGGATTCGAGGGCGATACTTGCTGCCCTACCGGATAACGCACCGAACATATCGGCGTACACTTTCGGCAGACCGGAGAGTACCGATGTCGTCACAGCCCGGAAATACGCGCGAATCAAGAACATCCCGCACTCGGTTCTCGATTTACGCGTCGATAACTGGTTAAAGGGGAGAATTAAATGCATCTGGTGGGTCGACGGGCTATTCGACGTTCAGAGTATGCATGGTGCCGTCGACGATGTGGAGCATGAAGAAGGAAATATCACCTTAGCCGGATTGTTCGCCGAAGTAGTTAAGGGAAAGTCGTGGTATGTCGATCTCAATAATATCGACGGATTCTTCAGCGCGAAACGGAAAGCGGGCTATCTCTACGATAATACACGGGTAATCGATGAATACAGGAACCATCTACAGTCTGCGGGCACCAGCCATGTATGCGTCGTTGATTCGTACATAAAGAATTTTACCGCATACGGGTTGCGGCTTGGTATCATCGACGGTACTCACATGCGCATTCCCTTCTCCGCCAATTCGTTCCAGGAGTACGTTTACAGTATTCCCCCGCGAATGATGAGAACTCCCGATATCTACCATGGCATGCTCATGTTGAAATTCCCCCGCTTCTTTCGAGGTATACACTTCGGAAAACTGAACATCCCGAGCGAC
>CAZBUK010000115.1:0-9493 GCA_964495085.1 uncultured Ignavibacteriales bacterium | reverse complement strand
TCGCGGATTCCTGCTCTTTGGATTGCGTGAGAGAGTCGGTACATGGATAACAATCTGCATCCAGACGATACCTTCATGCCTCTGGCATCTCGGCATGCCGAACGGCGAGATTTTCTCATCGATCGCCGGGGGAATTTTATTCGGATTCCTGGCAGTCCGGACAGGGTCTATCCTCTGGCCTCTGCTGCTGCATTTTCTGATCGGTGTCGGACTGGATTTCTTTATCGTGATCACAGCATAAAGGAGAAATATATGCGTGCGCTCATCACCGGCGGTACGGGATTCATTGGAAGTCATCTCATCGAATGCCTCCGGAATCGCGGTGTCGAGGTACGATCGCTTTCAAACGACAGCGGCAACATCGCATGGTTGGAATCGATGGGAGTCGAGATTCATTTGGGGGATATTAATGACGGGATTTGTTGGGAGTCGATGCTGTGGGACATCGACATCGTTTACCATCTCGCAGGAGTGACGCGAACTATGCGTGCTCTCGATTACTATGAAGGAAATTACATCGCGACCAGGAACCTGATGTCGGCATGTGCAAGGTTCGGAAGGCAAATTTCCCGTTTCGTGTACGTGAGCAGCCAGGCGGCTGTGGGACCTTCATTCGACGGAAAACCGGTAACGGAGGAATCGCCGTGTCACCTGGTATCGGATTACGGCCGGAGCAAGCTGCTCGCCGAACGGGAGGTGCTGCAGTACCGGTCATCGCTTCCCATAACAATTATCAGACCTTCATCGATCTACGGACCTCGTGAACGGGACATGTATACGTATATGAAACTAATCAGGTTCGGGATACAGCCGCTCATCGGGTTTAAAGGAAAATATCTGAGTCTCCTGTACGTAGATGATCTCATCGACGGAATTCTCGCGGTAACTGAAAATCCGCAGACGGCCGATCAGATCTATATGCTCGGCAGCGAGTTTGCATACACGACCGAAGAGATCGGTAAGGCGATCGCTATGGCCCTTAATTCCGATCCTGTACGCGTCAGGATTCCGCATTTGCTGGTGTACCTGACGGGACTGTGCGGGGAAATAACTGCAAAATTCTTCGGCAGAAGAGTTTACTTCAATATGCAGAAGGCAAAGGAAGCGGTTCAGACATATTGGACGTGTTCGATCGATAAAGCGGTCCGGCACTTCGGATTCACTCCGGCCATCTCTCTTCCGGATGGATTTCAAAAAACCTATGCATGGTATGTACAGAATCACTGGCTGTGATAATCATTCCCGGACATATATCGGACAAAGTAACGATTCAGGGGTTATGGAGACCGCATATCGAACACCATGCGAGTAGACTCCGCATAATTTTTGCATTTCTATGACAAAAACGTGACAGAATGAACGACCGGCCGGCGTATACTGATCATGTAATCGCGTATACATTTACCTACCCGAGGAGAATATGCCATGAGTACGACCGACGAAGTCCTTCGCCTCACCGCGTCCTCTATTTACGGATGCGACTCGCCGGGGGAATTATACCTGCTCGACAGGAACGACATTTCCCGGGAGAAGAGAAGCGCCATTCGCTCGCTCCACGAGCTCGATATCCGCTACAATTTCAAGATTCTGGCATTCTTCGGCCTCTGGGCACTTTGCGGATACGGACTCACACTCACCTCCCTAATCGTCGTCAAAGCGGCGCTCTGGTTTCTCATCGCCTGCTTGATGAGCGGTCTGACGGTCCTGATGCACGATGCGAATCACGGACTGCTATTCAAAAAACATTCGCTGAACCGGTGGGTCGGGTTTCTTTGCGGACTGCCGGGACTCGTCGCCGTTTCGGCCTATCGCTCGATCCATCTGCAGCATCACCGGAAACTGCATACCGACGACGATCCGGATAACATAGAAATCGCCGCCCGGAAATCGATTCCGCTCGTCCTCTTCTATTATATATTCCTCGTGATCGGCACCTATCTCTATATCCCCTTCGTCGGCTACACCGGCTACCGGTTGGCGAACAGACGGATTAAAATCGATATAGCGGTGGAGTATATACTGATGGCGGCGATTATCGCCGGTATTTTTATGCTCGTCCCGTTTTCGACGGTCGCGGATATGTGGTTGATTCCGCTCCTCATCGCCGCGCAGATCTCGAATGTACGGGGACTCGCGGAACATGGTATGACCACCGGGGGGAGTCCGTTCACCGATACGCGCACGGTCATCAGCAACCGGTTCGTCTCGTTCATGATGTGCAACCTGAACTATCATCTCGAACATCATCTCTTTCCGGGCGTGCCATGGTACAATCTCCCGAAGCTGCACAGACTGCTGCAGGAAGAATATAAAAAAGCGGGGTCGTCGGTATATCCGTCATATACGCGTTTCTTATGGGACTTCGCGAAGACGAGCATCGGCGGTATTGTACCGAATATCCGTCTTATCCCCGATCATCTTCGCGAGGATATATGTGCATGAGCTCCCTTGGCGATATTAAATTCTAAATCCGAAGCTCGAAAGGTGGTCACATCCTGAAATATGTTGACAGTCAAACCAACATAATCAGGATGTGACCTGACTTCTGAGTTCTGACTTCTGAGTTCTGACTTCTGACTTCTGATTTCAGACTTCTGCTTTTCTTCCACGCCGGAATTCGGAACTTCTCGTATCCTCCGTTGTTCATCATAGCATCGGCAATCCATTCCACAATCACGTATAAGGGACGCTCGTTTTCATGTTCAACCGCGTCGCCATATTCCTCGCATGCTGTATACCCTGTATTCTCTTCGCGCAACAGCTCCCGTTCCGCAACTATACGCACAAGGACGGTCTCTCGCAGTTAAATGTCCGGACAGTCTTTCAGGATTCGCGAGGATTCATGTGGTTCGGCACCTGGAACGGCGTCGACGTCTACGACGGATCGGCGTTCAGGCAGTATACCAACCGCGACGGCCTCGCGCATTACCTGATCACCGATATCACCGAAGACCGCGACGGCGTTGTCTGGGTTGCCACGAACTTCTCGGGGATAAGCAGGTATTCGGATGGAGTTTTCCGGAGCTATGCCGTCGACCCTGAAAATCACGGCGCCCCGGTCAACAAGGTAGCGAAGATACTGCAGCGAGATGACGGTACCTTGTTCATCGGCACCGACACCGGCGTTTTTATATTCGACGGCGAACGTTTCATACCGCGTCCATTCGACAAAGAGGTGCGGGTGTTCACGGCAGTCAAAGATTCGAGGGGTTATCTCTGGATCGGATCGGGACAGGGTTTATGCGTTCTCCCTAACGAGAATGCTACTCGCTGCATTGTCGCACCCGATCTCGAACGGGTCTGGGTGAATGCGTTCGCCGAAGACGCACACGGGACAATCTGGATCGGCACGGAAAACGGACTCAGAGTTTCCGGCCCCATCGATACGACATCCGGAACATTTACCGTACATTCCCCTCCGCCTCACCTCCGTTCACTCGCCGCCAGCTGGATACGCTCGCTCTTTTTAGACAGCGACGGGAATCTCTGGATCGGAACCGGCGGATTCGGACTCTACGTCGTCGAGCCCGACGGATCGGTCGCACAGTATACCACAAAGAACGGTCTCGCGGGCGATCAGGTCATTTCGATCATTCAGGACCGCGAAGGATCGATGTGGTTCGCCACGACGTCGGGCGTGAGCAAACTCGTATACAGGCACATGCTCAACTATACCATCTTCGACGGTCTGCCCGAACAGCTCGTACAGTGCATACTCGAAGACGACGCCGGCAATATGCTGATCGGCACGCGTCTCGGCCTCAGCGTCCTGAGCGGTTCGAAGCTAACGGTGTACACGACGGCGGACGGATTGTTATCCGATTATCTGCTCGATCTTTACAAAGACAGCGACGGCACGATCTGGGCGGGTACGACCGGCGGCGTTAACCGGATATCCACGCATGCTTCCGGAATTCGGATCGAACCGCTCGGAGAAGAGTACGGCTGGATTCCGGTCAGAAAATTATGGGATAACCGCGCGCGTGTAACATATAGAGACGCGATGGGGAATTTGTGGTTCGGCAACGATATCGGCATCGCGCTCCTCAAAGACTCATCGTTCGTGCAATACGACGTTATCGACTTTGAAGACCGGGAACTGGTCACCGGCATCCGGATGGACGATGCGGGATATCTCTGGGTTGCACGATTCCACTCCGGAATCTCCCGCTACGCGGTGCATACCGAGGACAACGGCCGGATATCGCTCTCCGAGAAGGCGCGTTACGGCGAGGGGGGCGGACTATCGACCAACAGGATTCAGTCTCTTTGCAAGGACCGGGACGGAAATCTCTGGTTCCCGACAAGGCATGGAGGCGTCTACCGGTTCGTTATTGAGGGCGACAGCGTAACGGCAATCCATAATTACACAACCGCAGACGGACTTCTGTACGATCTGGTTCATATTGTCTTTCAGGATTCGAAGGGGAGAATCTGGATCGGCGGCGGCGCTGGGCTCGACCAGGTCCAGCTCGACGGCGATGGTATATCCGTGGTCCGTCAGATAACTGTGAACGACGGACTGGCCGGCGAGATCGTTATCTCGATGACCGAGGACTCGAACGGAAGACTCTGGTTCGGAACTTCGGGAGGAGCCACCAGGTACGATCCCGATCATTTCCCCTACGATCCCCTCCCCCCGCCCGTTCACATAACCGACTTCAGAGTATTCGGGGAACCGGATCCCGAATCGTTGCTGATGAAATCCGCGCGGCTGCCGCATAACCGTCATTCGGTTTCGTTCGAGTTTGCGGGACTCAGCTTTCGCGACGAGAACAGGGTCGGGTACCGGTACATCCTCGAGGGTTTCGACGGCGAATGGAGCGATATCACGCACCGGCAGTACGTCAACTATACCCATCTGCCGCCGGGGAAGTATTCTTTCAAGGTTATCGCCGGCAACGGCGCGGGCATATGGAGCGAATCTCCCGCGGTGTTCGATATAGCCATCGCCTCGCCGTTCTGGAGCACGTGGTGGTTCTATACGCTCGCCATCGGCGCGGTCGCGGGCCTGGCATTTACCATTCACAATTACAGGCTCAGGCGCGCGATCGAGATCGAACGAATGCGCAGCAGAATTGCAACCGATCTCCACGACGATCTCGGCTCGACGCTGAGCGGAATTTCCATCTTCAGCGAAATGGGATACAAGGAGACTATGGACCGGCTCCCGCATAGCGCGGAGGTATTCAAGCGCATCGGAGAATCGTCGCTGACCATGCTCGATGCGATGGACGATATCGTTTGGGCGATCGATCCGCACAACGATTCGCTCGAAACATTGATCGAACGGATGCGGACCTTCGCGACGGAGCTGTTCGAGGCGAAGAACATCGCCTTTACGCTGTCGCTCCCGGAAACCGTACCAGGCGCGGCGCTGTCGATGAACGAACGAAGAAACGTATATCTCATCTTCAAAGAAGCCGTCCACAACCTGGTCAACCATGCGAAGTGCAGCCGCGCTTCGGTAACCGCGGCCGTCGACGGCCGTCTGCTGAAGCTTCGCATCGAGGACGACGGCGTCGGATTCGATCCGTCGGTGCCGGCCGCCGGAAACGGACTGCGGAATATGCAGGCGCGCGCCGAAGCGATCGGCGCTTCTCTGCAGATCGAATCGCAGCCGGGAAACGGTACGATTCTTATTCTGCAGGTACGCATCACATAAACGTGCGATTGTTTTTTTCATTTTTTCCGTTCATAATCACCCTATGTCGATACACGTCGCGGTCGTCGAAGATAACAAAGAGCTCCGCGAGGGGCTGCAGGAGTTGATCAGGAGCGCCGCGGGACTCTCCTGCGTGGGAGCGTTCGGAACGTGCGCCGACCTGCTCGGGAATGTCGATTCGATTCTCCCCGAAGTCATCCTCATGGATATCGGCCTTCCCGGCCTGTCGGGAATCGAATGCACACGGAAGGTAAAGCAACAATACCCTTCCTGCAATATCCTCATGCTCACCGTCTATGATGACGACGGAAAAATATTCAATTCGATATGCAATGGAGCTTCGGGTTACCTCCTGAAGAAAACCTCCCCTTCAAAAATACTCGAGGCGATCCGCGAGATTCATGCGGGCGGCGCGCCGATGACCGGAAAAATCGCGCGCAGGGTTCTCCAGATGTTTCAAAAGACGAATACGTCTGCCGCATCCGATCCGGGAATAACCGAACGGGAAAAAGAGATACTCCAGGGTCTCGTCGAGGGATTGAGTTACAAGATGCTCGCGGAGAAGTATTTCATCAGTATCGATACCGTCCGCACGCACATCAAGCACATCTACGATAAGCTCCATGTACATTCGAAAGCCCAGGCGGTTGCGAAGGCAATCAAGGAAAAACTTGTATAAATAAAGCGATTTCTCCCCCTCAGTTCGTCACAATCGGCAAATATCACACATCGGCAAATATCACACCACTATGCGATTGAATTTTTCATTTGTTTATCATACCTTTCCTTCCTATTCCTGAAAAGTAGAGCGCTGAGATACGAGGAAAATCAAACTATTATTTCGTATGGACAAGCGGTGTAATGTGTCCTGAATCGCCGTTCTCCTTTCCATAATCACGCGATCACAAACCATCCGGGAAAACCATATGGCACAAAAGACACAGCCGAACGAACATCGATCGGCATCGAAACTATCCGATGAAGCTGTAGAGTCGCTGCGTACGCAGGTACGGGGTATCGTGTACCGGCCGGGTGACGACGGTTACGAACAGGCGCGGAAAGTATGGAACGGCGTCATCGATAAACGGCCGGCGGTGATCGTACGATGCACGGGTACGGCTGACGTTATCCACTCGGTGCGGTTTGCACGCGAACGACATCTGCCGGTATCGGTACGGGGCGGAGGCCACAATGTGAGCGGATCGGCAATTTGCGATGACGGCGTTGTCATCGATCTCTCGCCGATGAGAAGCGTTCGCGTCGATCCCGTCAACCGGACCGTTCGCGCCGCCGGCGGAGCCACCCTCGGCGATATAGATCATGAGACGCAGGCGTTCGGACTTGCACTGCCTACAGGCGTGGTCTCGAAAACGGGCATCGGAGGTCTGGCGCTGCATGGAGGGATCGGTCTGCTTACGCGGAAGTTCGGTTTGACTTCGGATAATCTGATCGCTGCCGACGTGGTGACGGCCGACGGCAAGCTGATTACCGCGAACCGGGATAATCATCCGGATTTGTTATGGGCTCTCCGGGGCGGAGGAGGAAACTTCGGAGTTGTTACCTCGTTCGAGTTCCGCGCGCATCCGGTCGGACCCGATGTATGGCTCGCGCTTGTCTTCTATCCGGCGGATAAGGCGAAGAAGGTGCTGCAATTCTTCAAAACTTTCAACCAAAAATCACCCGACGAATTGAACGGCATCATTCTATTCTGGAATGCTCCCGAGGGTGAGCCGATACCCGAGGAGCACCGGGGGGCTCCGGTCGTTATATGCGCCGCATGCTATTGTGGACCCGTCGAGCAGGGAGAGCAGGCGATCAAGGGGATGCGGGAGATCGATACGCCCATCGCCGACCTGAGCGGACAGATACCTTTCCTTTCCGCGCAGCAGATGTTCGATCCCGATTATCCCGACGGCAGACGATACTACTGGAAATCGATCTACCTGAACGATCTCAGCGACGAAGCCGTGCAGATACTTATCGATCAGGCTGCGAAGAGACCTTCGACGCTCACCTCGCTCGACGTCTGGGGACTCGGCGGGGCTTTTGCGCGTGCGAAGCCCGGAGAGACTGCGTTCGTTCACCGGAGCTCTCCGTACCTCATCGGCATCGAGGCGAATTGGGATAATCCCGCGGACGACGAAGCAAACATCGCCTGGGCACGCGGAGTTTACAAAGAGCTCGAACGTTTTTCACCGGGAGGAGTATATCTGAACTTTCCGGGATTTCAGGAAGAGGACGCCGACCTGCTGAAAAAAACGTACGGTGAAAACTTCGCACGGCTGCAGTCGATAAAACGCACATACGATCCGGAAAATTTCTTCCGGAGCAATTTCAACATATTGCCGGCGAAGTAGTAAACGCACAGCATCATACACGAAGAGGGAGGGAGCTATGTCATTCGAAAACGGTATGAACCTTGTATCGGAATTGTTAAGCCGTGCGCAGGCGCTCGCGGGACTGACCGCCCGTCTGCGGCTTGAGGACATGAACGGATCCGCAGACCCGTTGCTGCGGGCGCAGCTCGAAAGGGTCATGGACCATCTCGGAGGCGAGACGCTGGTCAAAAACCTGTCCGACAGCGAACGCACCATTATGTCGGCATATGCGAGATCCTACTTTCGCCAGGCGCTCGACCTGATGGAAAATCCCGATCGCCCGGGATCGTGGGAACACACCGACCCCGTACTGCTCCAGGCGCAGGGTTCGGCCTCAATGGTCGTCGCATCGTTACTGCACGAGGCGGGTTTCGGCAAGCCGGACGCCCGGATACTCGACGTCGGAACCGGAGTCGGCGGGCTTGCAATCGCCCTGTGCAAAGCATATCCGTTGTCGAAAGTGGTCGGACTGGATCCCTGGGAGCCTTCGCTTGAGATCGCGCGCAAAAATATAAGCGAAGCCGGAATGGAGAGTCGGATCACACTTCACCGGGTTACCGTGGAATCGTACGAGGATGCGGATGGTTTCGATCTCATCTGGCTTCCGGCATTCTTTATACCCGAAGCGGTGCTCGACGACGCGCTCAGGAACCTCCACCGGATTACCCGTCCGGGCGGATCCATCGTCGTGGGCTGTACGTTCGACGTGACGGGCGAACCCCTCTATGCCGCAGTCGACGATCTGATGACGGTCCGTTCCGGCGGAACTCCGCTCACCCCCGGCGATGCAGCCGAACGTCTGAAGCGTGCCGGGTTCTCCGATGTACGGCAAATCGAGCGGACATGGAATGCGCCGCTGGGACTCGCCGCCGGCGTTCGCTCGGAGTAATCGCCATGAGAATTTCCCGGATCACAGTACTCGCGATGTGCATCCCCTTTTTGATTTACCATTCGGAGGCGCGAAAAGATATGCGGGAGACAAATATTGCCGTCGTCCGTTCGTTTTTTTACGATGTGATAAACAAGGGAGATCTGCCTGCCCTGGAAAAAATTTTTTCGGAGGATTTTACCGACCATTACGCATCGCCGGACATTCCGAAGGGGATCGGGGGATTCAAACAGTTCCTCACGACGGTAGCAACCGCCTATCCCGATATCCAGGCGAAGATCGAGGATATAATCGCCGAGGATGATAAGGTTGTCGTCCGTTTGTCGTTTAACGGCACGCAGACCGGAACACTCATGGGCAATATTCCGCCAAGCGGAAAGCATGTAGACTGGACCGGGATCGATATATTCAGGCTGAGGGATGGGAAGATCACCGATCGATGGTCGCAACGCGACTTGTTGAAAATGTTGATCCAGTTAGGAGCTTATCCGAAATAGCGAGTCGTCCATACGAGGTGGAAACCACCGTGAAGGTGGACCCCGCCTTCACATCACACATAAG
>CAZBUK010000114.1:0-9540 GCA_964495085.1 uncultured Ignavibacteriales bacterium | reverse complement strand
CCACACACCGCCGCTCCGGGTAAAGACCCATGCTGCTCCTGCTCTGCTATTGTCGAAGTATCCCCCTACGATCGCCGTATTGCCGTCGGCGGAAATGGAGACTGAGTAGCCTTGGTTTGCAGCACCCACAGCGCCCGTCCCCACGAGCTTGTTTCCTTGCTGAGTCCACACACCCCCGCTCCGGGTAAAGACCCATGCTGCTCCTGCTCTGCTATTGTCGGCAAATCCCCCCATGATCGCCGTATTACCGTCGGCGGAAATGGAGACTGAGTAGCCTTGGTATGCAGCACCCACAGCGCCCGTCCCCACGAGCTTGTTTCCTTGCTGAGTCCACACACCGCGGCTCCGGGTAAAGACCCATGCCGCTCCTGCATTGCCATTGTCGGTATCTCCCCCCACGATCGCCGTATTACCGTCGGCGGAAATAGAAACTGAGATGCCGTGTTGTGCAATACCCACAGCGCCCGTCCCCACGAGTTTGGTTCCTTGCTGAGTCCACACACCGCCGCTCCGGGTAAAGACCCATGCTGCTCCTGCTCTGCTATTGTCGGCGAATCCCCCTATGATCGCCGTATTACCGTCGGCGGAAATGGAGACTGAGTAGCCTTGTCGGGCAGCACCCACAGCGCCCGCCCCTACGAGCTTGTTTCCTTGCTGAGTCCACAGACCACCGCTCCGGGTAAAGACCCATGCCGCTCCTGCATTGCCATTGTCGGAATCTCCCCCCACGATCGCCGTATTGCCGTCGGCTGAAATGGAGACTGAGATGCCTTGTCCTGCAATACCCACAGCGCCCGTCCCCACGAGCTTGTTTCCTTGCTGTACGAATGGACCCATTTCCTCCTGCCGGGGTGCCATCGGGTTGTCGTCTGATGAACAGCCTGCGAGAGTCAAAACGAATGCCGCGGCAGCAAGCGACAACAGACTTCTCGTGTTTTTCATTGCAGTACCTTCCCTAGATGAGTATTCGAATGGTAAGTCGGCCCCGAAATGCATCTGTTCGGGGTTCATTAGCTTCTGACTGGTAACGCAGGAAAAGGCGGCGAAAGTGATAAGATCACACAGCGGATTAGGGCAAGAGAAAGGCATTCCTTGCATCTCCAATTCCCGTACATTGGAACAGACCGATCGGCTTTTTCACTGTTGAGAAACGAATAACTCTGAAACAGCTACGAGACTACGGTAGTCCCGCCTGAAATACCGCCATCGCATGCAAAAGCTGTTCGGGATCAGTCGAATGCGGTGCGTTTGCCGGCACGATAAGATCCATCTGGGAAGCTGTTTTGGTGAAATTGCCGAGGTTGAATGCCGATTGCGCGATCACCAGCCGTACTCGCTGTGTGTTGATTCTCGAGTCGTATTGGAACTGGTACGTAAGCGATCCCCCCGAGAACACCTCATCTCCGAAGGTGATCGCGTTTTGGTAATCCTTCAGCGCATGGTGTACGAAAGTAAGTCCTGCCTGGGCGTCCCTCCGGACGGGCTGTCTTATCTGCTGAACCGAGACCGCGTTCGTGTAATCGGTTCGCGCGCTGATATACTCCCGCAGCATCGCTCTCGACCATCCGCGGCCTGTCAGCGCTTCCGCCCGGTACGGGGCATCAACTTCTTCGTTGGCGCGTATCCTGTTCAATGCATCGCTGAACGCCGTTCCCGCGGCTGAGTAATTCTTCTGGGTAATCGCAGCCCACCCTTCAGCGATTTTTTCAATGGCAATCGGATCGGTACCGTCCTCCCCGGGATCCGTCCCCTTGTCGCTCGAACATCCGGATATAAAGAGCGCCGAGCCGATCGCCAGCGCGCAGAACAGTTGCAACGATTGATAATTCATTCCATAATCCGTTCTAGAATTTACCTGATCAATACCATACGTTTGATATCCGAAAAACCGCCCGCGGACATCCGGTAAATATAGACACCGCTCGCGACGGATGAACCGAAATTGTTCCTCCCGTCCCATTCGATCCGGTGTACGCCGCCCTGTCTCGTTTCACTAAGCAGCGTTCGGACTTCCCGGCCGAGCATATCGAAGATCTGCAGTGTCACCCGTGATTCGGCCGGGAGTGAGAATTCTATCGCAGTCGTCGGATTGAACGGATTCGGATAGTTCTGGCTGAGCGCGTATGTAACCGGTATCGATTCGATCGGTTCTCCGGCGACGCTCTTTGCTACTATGCCGATCATGCCGAGAGAGCGGGTCTGAGCCGTGAATCGACCCGACTGCCTGTCGAACTCCGACGGAATAGCGCGCCATTCGCCCTCGTGCAGCAGTGCAAGGGTGTAGAGTCCGGGATCGTCCAAACCGACTGCTATTGCGGAGATTTCGGCTGCGGTATTAAGCCTGACGCCGACCGGACCTGTAGTATAGAGAGCCGATACTCCCTCGAGGGGAGGATCCAGCACGGTTCTACGGATATCCGGGTTTCCTTCGAAGAGGGTCAGATAGGTCTCTTCGTTCAGAGCGTGCCGGTCTACAAAAAGGCTGAATCCGTTTCCGGACGAAACAAGCGTAACCGGCTCCTCGCGTTTGAACAATCTTGTCATGAACTGAACGGTGGTATCGGCAAATGCAGTTCCGTACTTTTGCCGCGCGCGTATATGGATCGAGATCTCCCCTTCCGATGAGAGCGTGTAGGAATCGTCGTAGAAGAGTTTGCTCTCGCTGTTCGCGATCTCTTTGAAGCTGAGGTTCGATGATCCTCCGTTCTGGCTGATTCCTCCTTCGAAGGTATTCAACCGGAGCGGCGTACTCCCGACGGCGTAAATGCCGAGCAATTCGCTGAAGAGCGGATTCTGTAGATAACCCAGGGTTACCATCGGGACCGATTCGTCGGTCAATGCAAATCGAGCCCGCATCATCATATTCCACCCCGCAAGCTGAGTGCCGTCCGTGAGCGAGAGCGTCGACATGGGAAACCACGTATTTCTGTTCTCCGGCGAGATCGTACTGTTGGGTCCGATGTAGATATACGTTTGGTTCGAAGAGACGATATTCGACATGCCGACGTAAGTGCCGATCGTATCCGTTTCCGTGAATCCGATATAAATCCGCTCCCCGAGATCCTGCAATTGATGCCGGTAATCCGTCAGGTCGATCTCGTGGAAGTCGCCCGGGAAGTCGCTTCGGGTTACATTCAGGATGAACGGCTCGATGAGGTCTTCACCGGGCCTTCCGTTGTTATTGCCCCAGACGTGAAATCTGATACTCTTCGGAGCGCCGGGCGGCAAGGACGTTCCGGGAAACTCGTTATCGAACCGGACGTACAACCGAGCTGCCATGAGCTGATTTCGTGGAAACAGAGGTTCGAATCCGACCGACCAGCCGCTCCCGATTTCGCTGGCGGCTCCGCCCAATCCGAAGTAGGCTGCGTTGCCGGTAAATGCTTTCGGAGTACCGTCATCGTACGAGAATTCCTCGACAAACAGCGAAGTCTCGCCGGTAGCGCTGTAGCCGTAATTCGCAGCGCCGCCGCTCGTGTTCGTTACGACAAACGCGATGGTGCGATAGAGACCGCCGTATTCCGGTTGAGCGTAGAGAACACCCGGCGCGACCGGAACAACCTGAACGAAATCGCTTCCAAATTCGAGAGCATTGATCGAGAGCGACGGCGGACCCTGAAAGGTGATTTCAAGATTTTCGCCGTATGAAAACTCCATGTAGTGTATCGCATACGGTTGCAGATTAATGTTGCTATGCGAGACGTTCGGATCGTCGAATGAAAACTGCAACGTCGGACGACCCGGGATACCGTATTCATAGCCGAACTTCGGATCGACGGTGCGGTCGTTTAGAAAATTCGCGACCGACCAGTTCTGAAGGAGCGCCGTAAAGCGCAACGGGGAGCCGACCTGCTGGGCAGCTGTATTAATAACGGAGATCCCGTTCGATCCCGGCAGCTGCACGAGCCTGCGGATGAAATCGTCGCCCATCTGTTCGGCAAGATACATAGTCCAGAGCGCAACCCGGGAATAATCTTCGAGAACGGTCGGATCGCCGGAAGGCGGCCAGTATGTCAGCGAGCGGTTCGTGTTTCCGAAATAGAGTCCCGGACTGCGGAGAGGGTACCCGCATGCGCGTTCGGCATACATGGATAATCCTTCGTTAAACCATGTCTCCGATCCGGAGCTCTTATAATTATAATAGACAAGATGCTGGTATTCGTGGGCGACGACGCTTAGCGGGCTGTGAGGATTTCTCTGTCCTGAGACCGGATTGAAGATTCCGGGTTTGGAATCGACATACAACATATCGGTTCTGTTGCTGAACTGATGAACCGTCTGATCGAGCGAATAGAAAAATCCCGCGACGTACCCCTGTCCCGGCTGCCAGCCGTCTTTTATATCGGCGAGCAGGAAATCCGTAAATCCGTCCCCTCCCCCCCTGACGCCGTTGGCGCCGACGTCCGGCGGAAGACCGAAATGTTCGGTCATAATCTCGAGGATACCTTTGCCGGGGTCTTTCGATCCGGAGGGTGTTGTTCCCTCAAGAGCGTCGAGAATGACGTCCACTTCCGTTTGCGTAACAAAATTACTGTCAAGCTGGTCGATCGCCACCCAGATGCGTGAGTATTCTCCGATCGCCAGCAGTCGCGCCGGCACCTCATCGAACCATCCTGCCACCGGACTGCCGCCGCCGATACTGGACTGCTTGACGAAATTCAGAATATAGAATGATTTCTCATCGCCTATATCGTTCTGTATATCCGAGATCTCATCGGCCATCTTCGCGAGCGCCCGTTGATATACGTCCGGATTGAGCCGACGGGTATTCTCGATTGCTTCATCGAGAAAGCCGGGCGCATTGATGAGATCGCCGACATGTATCGGATGTGCGTCGGGTTTCCGGACGGGTGTTAAACCGACCCTTTCCTGAGCGCCGGCAGTAGCGGGTATGATGAGAGATAGGGAGAGCAGCCAGATAAATCTTACCGGTGTGGTCGCACAGCGTCTACGAATCCAGCCGGTTTTGAGGGAATAAAATGGGAGCATTGTATGGCTCGTGTAAGTGATAATACAGCAAAACGATATCTATATGAACACAAAAAGCGGAAAAATAGTTTTTACCGGGCGATGGGATTCAGAGATCCTTGTATAGTCGAAAATGCAGGTGAAGCGCGCGAGATTAATGATCGTCCTCCCCGACGGGTTTATACTCCGTAACAACGAACGATTCGCCAAGGATCTGATCGGACATATACCAGCCGCCGATTGTAAGTATACGGTTCTGAAACGAAAATAATTCCCGGTATTTGGTGCTCTCCTGATGAATGATCACTATGCTACCGTCGTTTAATTCGATGGCCAGTCCGGTGAACGGTTCATTCCCGGAAACGAAAATCCGCCCGGTTAAAAATATTGTCTCCAAAGAAGTTTCCCCGGAATTGGATTCCCTTTGCGTCCGCTCCGTACTACGACATGAAATGAGAGCAATGCAGAGAATAACCGACACCGCTGCAATCATCCAGATCCTGGAGATAGTATTCATCATATGCCTGCCTTATCCGCGCAATCCGATAATTTTTCTTAATCCCCTTCGTTCCTCTTCGTTCAATATGCCGAACAATACAAGTAGTATAGGAAATGCCGCAAAAATAATCAATCGCACCGTTATGCCGGCGTATGAAACGAATGCGGTATAGTAAGCCGCGGTTCCGGTGACGATAAAAGCCAGCGTAACGAGCGATAATCGTCTCCGTTCATATCGGACTCTGAAAAAAGCCTGGGAGACGACATACATGCCGGCTGCCAGGATAACATACGCTGCAAGCGTAGCAAATGCCGCGCCGTGTATACCATACATCGGAATGAATAAAAAATTCATGCCGATATTGATTGCCGCGGCGAACCCGGTAATCAGCGGGAGATATGAAGTTTTCTTCTCGATAAATATGCCGGGTGTGAGCAGCACGGACCAACCGGTGAACATATATGCGAGAAGTATGACGGGGACGATGCTTAATCCGACCCAATAATCCGGATGAATTACATAAACAGAGCCGATATGAATTCCTACTATATCACGTACGAACAATGTTGCGACCAACCAGACTGCCGTCATCACAATGAAGAAATAAGTCGCTATCCTTGCAAAGAGCTCTTTTGCTGCGGGATTCTTTGCCTCATTCAGGAAGAAAGGCTTGTAAGCATAATCGAACGTCGTTACCAGAAGCATCATGACGATACCGAGCCGGTAATTTGCCTGGTATATCCCCACCGTTTCGTTGTCCGTCAGCGCGCGAAGTATCGGGCGATCGATGACCTGCAGGACAAGCGTAGCGATACCGGCCGGCACGTACGGAAGTCCGAACTTTAGAAGCTCCTTCCATAAACGAAGTGAAAAATTAATAACAACGAGCCGGTAACAGAATGGAATCAGCACAAACACGGTCAGCAGAGACGAGAGAAGTCCCGCCAGGAAAACCCCGCGTACTCCATACGATAACACGGCCAGAAACAGGATGTTCAACCCCACATTCGAGACAATGTTGACGAGCTTCACGACTGCAAATAATCCTGCTTTATGCCGAAGGCGAAGCGAGGCGAACGGGATCAGTGCAAGGGTATCAAATAATAAGATTGCGGCGGCATACCTGATCAGGACGGTATCGCCGGGTGGGATGTCGGTCAGCCTGCCGATCGATCCTGAATAATAAAAAAGAAGTCCGGTAAGAAAAGCCGATGAAATCGCCAGCGATATAAGCGGCGTTGAAAAGTTCTGCCGCTCGTTTCCGTACTCCCCCGTCGACGCATACTTGAAATAAGCGGCCTCCATCCCATAGCTGAAAAAGATCGTCGTGAGCGCGATGAGCGAATAGAGATACGCGACGACTCCGTACTGTTCGGGGGAAAAGATATTTGTGTAAAACGGGACGAGGAGAAATGTGAGAAACCTGCCCAGCACGGTCATCACGCCATAGACGAGCGTCTCCGTTCCGAGCCTTTTTATGGGTGATAACATTTGAAGGGATTACGGGCTGAGCTGAAGAATAAATTCCGGAGATCTGACCGGATTCAGAAGATCGTTCATGGCGATGTATTGCACGCCGAGCGCGGCGATTTCCGCTATGTTGTCTTCGGTAATGTTGCCTTCGATTTCAATTTCGGTTCGCTGCCCGATATCGTTTACCGCTCTCTCCAGCAGCGTCGGTGGAAACGACCGCAGGATTATCCGGTCAATGCGTCCGGCCTGTGGTATCGCCTCGCGCAAGATGTCGAATGACGTTACTTCTATATATATCTTCCGGCGCAGCCTCTTTTTATGCATGTATGCGATAGCGGCTTCGATTGCCATGCCGGTATCCCCCGCGGCGGCGAGATGATTCGATGTGATGAGGACGCAATCGTCGAGTCCGTACGGACGGTTATGCCCCCCTCCGGCTTTGACCCCGTATTTATCGAGCATACGCAACGTCGGCATCGTCTTCCGGGTATCGATGATCTTCACTTCCGTATTCCGCACGAGATCGACGAACTGTCTCGTCCGGCCGGCTACGCCGCTCAGGCGGATTAAAAAATTCAGCGCCGTCCGCTCACCCGCTAGCATACCCTTGACCGGACCGTGGATATGCGCGATCGGCCTGCCTTTTTCAATCCGATGACCTTCTTTAATCAGCGGCGTAAGGGTGATCCCCATATCGGTATAACGGAATACGAGAGCGGAGATTTCCAGACCTGCAACGATCGTTTCATCCAGAGCGACAATATGGGCGGTTCCCAACTGGTCGTCGCGAACGATCGCATCGGTCGCGATATCGCCCAAGCCCACGTCCTCGAACAGCGCCTGCTCGATTATGCGCGAGAGGGCGCTCTCATTGAGAAGGTTTTTCATCGTCCTCATCCACGAGCATGATCGGAATATCGTCTTTAACTTCGTACACCTTCCCGCATTTCATGCAGGTCAGCGTATTTTGATCGGATGAGTAATTCAGATCGCCGTGGCATTTCGGACAACAGAGGATATCTAATAGGTCTTTGGATAGCATGGCGGGTATTGGAATGTTCTGATTTTTTTCTTAGTGGTTTATGTTTTTGTAACAATAAGGAGAGAGGAGTCAGGAGTCAGGAGACAGTTAATATAGAGATCAATCTCTATATTCTATTCCAAAGTACCTGTATCTGACCTCCGACCGCTGACCTCCGACCGCTGACCTCCGACCTTTGACCTCAGACCTCTGACCTCAGACCTCTGACCTCTGCCCTCTGCCTCCTGCCTTCGACCCTCAGCCGCCCCGGACTCACCCCCCCATTCCCGCGAACTTCTGAATTCGTTTCTCGACGAGTTTCTCGGGTTTCAGTTTGGCGATAGAGCGGAGTTCTTCCACCAGAACTGTCAGCAGCGTTTCTGCTGCTTTATCCGGATCGCGATGCGCCCCTCCCATCGGCTCGGGAATAATCCTGTCGACGATTTTCTGTTCGACCAGATCGGGAGCGGTGAGCCGGAGCGCTTCGGCGGCCTGTTCTTTATAATCCCAGCTCCGCCAGAGAATACTCGAGCACGATTCGGGTGAGATGACCGAGTACCAGGCATTCTCCATCATGAGGATGCGGTCCCCGACGCCGATCCCCAACGCGCCTCCGGAGGCGCCTTCGCCGATGATAACGACGAGGATCGGAACACGAAGCCTCGACATCTCAAAAAGGTTCCGGGCGATGGCCTCCGCCTGTCCCCGCTCCTCCGCTTCGAGACCCGGATATGCGCCCGGCGTATCGAGCATGGTGATGACGGGACGGTTGAATTTTTCTGCTAATTTCATCAGCCGCAGCGCCTTGCGATATCCCTCGGGATTGGGCATGCCGAAATTGCGGTACAGATTGGATTTGGTGTCGCGTCCTTTTTGCTGGCCGATGATCATCACCGTGCGTCCATCGAGCTTGCCGAAACCTCCGACAACCGCTTTGTCGTCTTTGAAATACCGGTCGCCGTGGAGTTCGAGAAAATCCGTCGTCATCCGTTCGATATAGTCGAGCGTATAGGGGCGGTCCGGGTGGCGAGCAAGCTGAACGCGCTGCCAGCGTGTGAGATTCGAGTATACGGAATCGCGGAGCTGTTCGACTTTTTTCTCGAGCCTGTTGATCTCCCCGGAAATATCCAGGTTCCCTTCGTATTTCCGCATTTCACGTATCTTCTCTTCGAGTTCCAAAACGGGTTTCTCAAAATCCAGTACCGTTTTCGCCATGAAAATCTCCTATTTGTCTTTCTCGCGTATCTGCAAGATAGAACTTTTTAGTAAAATCTCAACATCCATAAAGAGCGATTGATTCTTCGCATAATAGAGATTCAGATTCTGAATATCCCCGGCATTCAATCCATCCTTCCGTTGAATCTGCACGATTCCCGTTAGTCCCGGTTTCCCGAGATAGATCCGATCGTCGGGCAGGCTATCCGACGGCGGACCGACGAAGCTCATTCGTCCACGAAGTACCTTAACCACCGGCTGCACCCATGCCGGCGCTCCCCTTCCGCGGAGGAGGTTCACGATATACGTTGGCGGGAATACGATGGAGAGCAGGCAAATCGATAATCCAAGGTCGAGCGACCGC
>CAZBUK010000113.1:0-10227 GCA_964495085.1 uncultured Ignavibacteriales bacterium | reverse complement strand
GCTGGAACCATCATCTTCGGCGCTGGTCTTTTACTGGGGAATCGACGGCGAGTTCCCCGACGTGAAGACTCATAACGTTTTCTTCTCGGAGAATTACCGGGCGGAATTCGGAGCATTATTCGACAGCGAAACGGTATATACGGATCCCACGATCTATATCTATGTATCGGGAAAGTATTCGCCGTCCGATGCGCCCGCGGGATATGAAAATTGGTACGTCATGATCAATGTACCGGGGGGCAGTCAAATCGATTGGAACAGGAGGATGGGATTCCTACGCGACCGGATCATTTCCAAGATTGAGCGGGTACTCGGAATCAGGTTATCCGACCGCATAGTTTTCGAAAGAATACTCACTCCCCGAACAATTGAACGGATCTCCGGTAGTCTCTCCGGAAGTTTATACGGGATTTCGTCGAATTCCCGGAGATCTGCGTTTCTTCGCCAGGCGAACAGGTCCCGCGAGTACCGGGGATTGTACTTCTGCGGAGGCAGCGCGCATCCCGGCGGCGGTATACCGCTGGTTCTGCTGTCCGGAAAAATTACCGCGGAATTAATCCGCAAATACGAATTGACCGGAAATGCACGATGATCACGGCGCAGCATAAACTCTGGGCGGAATGGATTTTTCAACGATATACCGGACGATTGCTCCGGAAGAATTTCTCGCATTTCTATCTGACGAATAATTTCCCTGCTGTATCCGAAAACAACGGCCTGGTAGTGACGCCGAACCATTTTTCGTGGTGGGACGGGTTCTTCGCCTACTTTGCCCTCAAGCCCCACACCCGGCGCACACTGTATCTGATGATGTTGGAAGAGCAATTGCGTCGGTACTGGTTCTTCCGGAAGGTGGGGGCATATTCCATCAATCCGAAAAACCCGGCGGGCATCGCCCGATCGATCTCGTATTCCCGGATTCTCGCAAGGGATCCTTCAAATCTGATCATCCTGTATCCTCAGGGAGATCTTCAACCGTACGAAAAGAGACCGGTTGAACTGAAGCAGGGCATACGGCTTCTCGCGGGACAGCTCCCCTACAATACCGCCATGCTAACACTTGCATTTAAAATTCAATATGCTAACTTGATGAAGCCGTTCGTCGCGGTAAGATTCGGAGAAGGCATGTCGGCGGGTTATCTCGCAGCCTCCTTCGATCGATACGAACGGGAATTGAACACACTCCTGAACGAGCTGGACGACGCCGTCCTTAAAAGTAATTTTATCGGTGATCTTTTCGCATGACGGTCTACCTGTATTATATAGTTGTCGCCGCATCTTCGTTGATCCTCCTCATCATACTATACAATTTTTTTACCGCACCCGTCGTCAGACGGGGACGGCGGATATACGGGGAATCGCCTCTCGTCTCAGTCCTGATTCCGGCGCGAAATGAACACCAGAACATCGTGCAGTGCCTGACAGCCGTCATGGCCCAGCAATACGGCACGACCGAGATCATCGTGCTCGACGATGAATCGACCGATGCAACCGCACGCATGGTAGAATCATTCAGCGGGATAGATAAGAGAATCACATTGATACACGGGAAACCTCTCCCTGCGGATTGGATAGGTAAGAACTGGGCGTGCCATCAACTCTCCGAATCCGCGCAGGGTCGATATTTACTCTTTCTCGATGCAGATGTCCGTTTACGGCCGGAAGCGCTGAGCTATGCGATGGATTTGCTTCGCAGAAAAGCTGGCGAAATGCTGACCGTATTCCCGACGCAGCTCATGCGGAGTCTCGGAGAATGGCTCGTGGTCCCCCTCATGAACTGGCTGCTGCTCACCTTTCTTCCGCTGAAGAAAGTCTACTCATCGCCCCGAAGAGCATTCGTTGCGGCGAACGGACAATTCCTCCTCATCGAACGAAAACTCTACGATCGTATCGGCGGACATCAGGCCGTCCGCGACAGCATCGTCGAAGACATGGCAATCGCGAGGCGGGTCAAAGCTGCCGGGAGCAGGCTGATCACCGCTCTCGGCGGAAGATACGTGCATTGCCATATGTACGACGGATTTCCGGGATCTTTTAAAGGATTTACAAAGAATTATTATCCCGGTTTCCGGCTTAACCCCGCCGTTTTCCTCGCTATGGTAATCGGAATCGGAGCGCTCATGCTCGCCCCCTTCGGTTTTGTTTTGACCGGTCACCAGGCGCTTACCCCCCTTCTCCTCGTGCTCGCCGGCAGAGCGCTCATATCGGTCAGGAGCGGACAGAATATTCTTATCAACGTAATACTTCATCCGTTCCAGATGGTAGTCATGATCATACTCGGATTTAACTCGGTGATCGCCTATAAGACGAAAAGAATCGAATGGAAGAACAGACAAATCACCTCAGGAAGCACATAGTACCGATTGTCTATGTTTTTTATATTGTGGGTATTGCGGGTCATTTGATCGACGCGGTGCGGCCGTTTATGCTCTCCATAACTCCATTCGCCCTGCTCGCCTGGGGGATCGCGGTTTTATACTTTCCGGTGAAAGAGAGCGGCAAGAAATTGGTATTCTGGATTGTCTGTACATACGTAGTTACGTTTATGCTGGAGGCGATCGGAGTGGCAACCGGGGCGATATTCGGCGACTACGCATACGGTTCCACCCTGGGACTCAGATTCTTAGATGTACCGCTCATTATCGGATTCAACTGGGTAGCGGTCATTCTGGGGGCAATCGCGATTGTCAACTTTTATATCTCCACGGATCGACTCGGAAACGTATTACCCGTACGGATCGCTGTAACTGGGGTGTTAGCCGTAGTTTTCGATATGGTTCTCGAACCGGTCGCGATCGAGCTCGATTACTGGCAGTGGAGCGGCGGGAGCATTCCCTTGCAGAATTATGCGGCGTGGTTTCTCATCGCAGCCTCGGCTTCTGCGGGACTTTCGGCGGCGGGTCTACGCATCACGCATCGTGTGCTGCGACACTACGTTTACGCCCAGTTTCTTTTTTTCTGTACACTCAACCTCCTAACGGTATCGCGCTGACTCTTCCGCGGCACGATACGCAAGTTCGAAGAGACGGATCTCACACCCCCTTCAGAGCCCTGTGTCTTACAGAACCCTTCGCTCCTTCAGATCCTTTATGACGACGGTGAGATAGAGAATTATTCCGATCAGCAACGAAAGTTGACCGATCGAGAGGAACAGCGTCAGGAATCCGGGTCCTCCGAAAAATACCGCGAACAGCGAGAGCAGCAGACCGAGTCCGATGAATAACTTGGCGGATATAAGAATATATTGCATAAAAACTAGTCTCCTCTAAACGTTGCGATGGGATGATAGCGCTGTTGCATCGACGGATGGATATTTCCATGACACCGCATGCAGGACATATCGTCCGAGAGGATGCGCTCATGCAGAGCGCGATGAAGCTGAATCTTCTCGTACTTTTCTCCGCCGATATGGCATGAGAGACAATTCGCATTAGGAAACTCTCCCCTGAACCGGATAGGACGATGATAGTCGCCCGTCACGTGACCGTACAGATGGCGCAGTCCGTCCATTTTCGATTGGACGGTCCCCGTAACTCCGTATCCGGTGTGGCAGCTAAAGCATTGATATTCGTTGATCCACTTGTTCCGATAATGTTTTGCTGCGAGGGAATTCGATTGGGGATTGAGCATCATATCGACGCCGAAGACGTGCATCTGATGGCAGCTCATACAGGATTCGACGTCCTTGAACTCTTCGAGCGCAAAATAACTGCCGCCGAAAATGATAAAAGAAGGAAGCATAAACATCGAGATGAAATACAGCCATTTCCGGCCTGCATCGATCATGGGAGTTTTCCTGAAGAACTGAAGATACAGGATCAGCATACCAGAACTGAGTGCGGCAATAAAGGTTGCATACTTTACAATGTCGGTAAAGGTGATCCCCCCTTCGGTCGGATGGCCGAGCTCTGAGAGGGGACGCTGTGCGAGTAAAGGCCCGCACACGAACAGGAGGAAAGCTGCAAGCGGAAATAATCTGTTCAATTTCATCGTCCGGCTACTCCCGACAGTCCGGCAGCACGCAACGCATTTTCACGAGCCCGGTGCGCGTAGTCGATCGATTCGCCGAGGGATTCGAGTGCTTTCTGCGGATTGTGCCATCCGATGCTGTTCTCAGCCTTCACATACTGCCATCGGAGGTGCGCGCTTGTATATTGACTGCGTGCTTCGGCGAGCAGCCGGGTGTTTACGTTCCTCGCCTGAGCAGCCAATTCGAGTGCATCGAGGGCGGCGAGCATGGCGTCCTCCGCCCGTTCGCGCATTCGCAATGTGCGTTCCTGTACAGCGTATACGCGATCTTCAAGCCATTCCGCGGTCTGGTTATGGCAATTCTGGCAGGTTTGCTCTATATATTTAAGCGGACTGGTGATATGGTGTGAGATCTCCTTTTTACGCTCCCCGGGAACGACCGGCATATGGCAGTCAACGCAGCTCACTCCAGCCTGCTGGTGTGTACCTCCCTGGAACATTTCAAACTCAGGATGCTGTATGATGCGGAGCGGAACCTGCGCCTGCGGATGGATATAATCGAAGAATCCGGTCTCGGAGAACCGGACCATATCGCGGAACCGGTAGTCGAAATAACGCTCCATATCCCCCGGATCGAATCCTTCGTCCCACGGAAAGATCAGGGTTCGATCATTCTGATCCGGGTGGAAATAGTATTCTACGTGACACTGCGCGCATACGAGCGTCCGCATATCCATCCGGGTCAATTGCGAGATGTCCGTTCCCCGTCGCTCCAATGCCTCGATGAGAGCGGGACGAGTAATGCGCAGGTCCATCGTCTGCGGATGATGGCAATCGCTGCACGACATAGTCCTATGCGTCGCGCTCAGCGGATTTTCATCGAGTTTCTTGAGCTCCGCTTCGATATCAATTAACTCATCGAGAGGGGTTGTATAATAAGCCGGGCCCATTTCAGCCATCAAACGCGGCACGTCGGCCGATTTGCATGTTAGACAGGTCGCGTATTTCGGAGATCGTTTGATCGACAACATATCCTTATACGCCCAGTAATGTCCCCGCGATCGTTTATAGTCAAGACCGTAACCGGTGCCTCCGAATATTCTCACCAACTTCGGAAACTTTTCCACGTAAGAATAGTTAACCGAGCCGCCGTATCGCGTAGGTTCGGCCTCGCTGGTTCGCATGAAAGTCTGAAACTGAAAAGGATAATACTCGGCAAACTTTGCAGGATCGGTTTCGTCGACCGAAAGAGGAAGTGGACGGATCTCGTCGGATCCGCATCCGGTTATGAGGAACATCGATAATACCGGAATCGGCAGAACGTAGAGGAGCAGCTTGCGGGACATAAAAAACCTGAGCGTCATGAATGGGGAGTTAATACGGATAAAATAGTCTGAAATGAAATGTAAAGAATCGCAGTCATATTGTCAAGTTCGTTTTTTAAACGTGATTTTTGTATTTTAAGAAAATTTACAAAATTCTCTCCGGAAAGATACACAGTGCATGCAGACGTATACGGTAGACGCGTTCGCTAAAATTAATCTCGGCCTGCACATTCTCGGAAAGCGTGAAGATGGATATCACTCCATCGCAACCGTTCTGCACCGTGTCCGGATATCCGACCGGATTACCATCAGCCGCATTCCCGAACAGAGCATACTCTTCTCCTGTTCGGATCCCGGTATTCCGGACGATTCAACGAACCTCTGCTGTCGCGCTGCCGACATTTTCTTTCGGGAGGGAGGGATCCGCGGGGGAGTGCGGATTCATCTAGAGAAAGAAATTCCCGCGGGTGCGGGACTCGGAGGTGGCAGCTCCGATGCGGGTGCGGTCCTCCGTGTCCTGGACGGCTTGTTCGGCGGGACGTTCGATGAGGAAGCCCTCCTTTCCATTGCAGCCCGGATAGGATCGGACGTACCCTATTTTCTCAAGGACGGCTCGGCAAAGGCAACCGGTCGCGGAGAGATTCTAGAACACTTTCCTCTCCTCCTCCCGTACTGGATCGTCGTCGCGTATCCGAACATTCAAATAGATACGAAGTGGGCATACCGCACGCTCAGCCTGAACAATGAAATCAAACAACTCGATCCGTTCCGATTGGTAGCGGACAATTTGACTCAGCCTCGCATCTGGGTGAATCGATTGCGAAACGATTTCGAACCGTCGGTTTTCCATGCATACCCGGAGATCATGTCCGTCAAGGAACGCTTAGTGCGAGGGGGCGCCGATTTCGCACTGCTTTCAGGGAGCGGCTCGGCAGTCTTCGGTTTATTTCAGAACGAACAGTTTGCCCGGGAGATCGCCGAAAATCTGCAAAATACATGCAGAACCTGGATCACCGAGCCGTTTTTCTCGCGGTCATTCACTCTCACCGAAGAAAACGCACCATGATCCGGATCGCACGCGAACGTCAGGCGATAAACCGTTACAAAGCGCGCTGCTTATTTATCCCTGCAATCCTGCTCCTTGCTGCAATTCCGGCACTGGGACAGGAGGCGGAACAGGACACGGTCATCGTTGCGGACACGCTCGCCGAACCGATACGCATTCATATCATCCCGTCGCTTGGTTCAATTCGCGCCCCCGATATCCGGGCGCTTGTTTATCTGGATCTTCTTTTTCTTGAATACACACACGCCGCATCGAACCTCGAGGCTTTCCCGGGAGTGTTTTTTCATGACCGGGATGCCGTCGGCCAGCCGACCGAAATATCGGCGTTCGGCTCCGGATGGCGAAGCATAGGAGTACTCATCGACGGAAGGGTCGCTCACGATCCTCTGCCTGGTGTCTTCGATTTTAACTTATTCCCCCCCGATTTTATCGAGCAGATCGAATACCTGCCTCCATGGCGTTCCTTTCTCTATTCGCGGAACGCGGCCGGCGGCGGATTCAACCTCGTGACCCAGAGTTTTCTCGCACCGACTCCCTATACAAAAATTCGACACAGCGAGGGAGGATTCAATTATTCGCATACAGATATCGTGCTGAGTCAGGATATCTATCCCGGCCTCAACATGATGGCCGCACTCCAACGGCAGTTTTTCGGTACCGCCGATGCTCAACAGCAATTCAGGGGCAGATTTCCGAACATGAATCATCGCGCGCTCAACTACCGTGGTAAACTCCGGTGGAATCTTCCCTCGATAGCGAATACAGCCCTTGTCTACAGCCATACGAACACAGTCACCGGATTGAGCGGCGGGGTGGATATTGTGGAATCGGAGAGCGACGAGGTTTTCAATGATCGGGAAGCAATTATGAGAAACACCGATTCATTCCAACGCATATGGAGAACCGATATTGCTCTTACGACCGGATTGCAGTTATCGCCCGATTCATCCGATGTCACGGTCGTATCCCTTTTTTACACGAACATACTCAGACAATATCGCGACGAACAGGATCGTCCCGCCCCCAATGACATTCTTCTGCTCGCACATCACAGGGGTCATCTCTACGGAGGAGATGTCAAACAGTGGTTATCGGCGGGACCGATCAGAGTGCAGGCTGGCGTTAACATCCATGAGAACTATGTCGCTTCGAGTACGAACGTCGCCGGAATACGTGAACGCGAGTTCGGCATATTCAGCCGCATCGTGCTGCAGCCCGTCCCTCTTCTCCGGACGAATATCATGATACGCGAGGACAGGATCCGCTCGGTGCATCGCACCTCATTCGGAGCGGATGTATCGTTTCAACCATCCGAACGATTCTCGATTACCGGCGGAGCGATCAGATCTTTTCGGCATCCGACCATGCAGGATCTGTACTGGCAGGATTCGACCGTGCACAGGATATCGATCATGCTTCCGGAGAAACACGATCTTATCTTCGGAGAGATCGGGATCAGCATGCCGAATCGAGTCATCGCAGCCGTCGGCGCATCCGTCAGGATTGTCCACGACCCAATACGGTACACACCGGGCGCAGTTTCACGAATCTATCCCGACATACATATTATGCAGGGAGGGGAGGACGTGCTTAAAACTATCTACGCACGGTCACGTTTCCATATAGGCAGTTTCAGCGTCGGTCTAAACGCCGAGGTCTACGACATACGGGAAGATGGCAACAGAGTGAAACGCCTGCCCGAGCTCGATCTGAAGGGGGATCTCACGTTCAGACGCCTCCTGTTCGACGGAGCTCTGGACCTGCAGATATCGCTCGAGGGAATCCATTTTTCACGATATGGAGGAACCGAATTTAATCCGGAAACATACTTTACTTCGCCGCAGCATATTGAACGGGTCGGACCCGGGAGCGCGTTAAACGGCAAAATCGTTGGAAAGATCGGGGATGCACATGTGCATCTGGTGTACAAAAATATTACGGGTTCTGAATTTATGAGAACGCCCTTCTATCCGATGCTCCAGGGATACTTTCGACTGGGCATCACGTGGGAGTTCCTGAATTAAACTCTCCCGGCGTCGCGTACTATCGATGGCCTGCCGGTATTGTTCCGGATCCCCCCGGAGGGCCGCCGGAGAAGAGAATCCAAAAACGCAATCAGGTTCGGCACAGACGAAGCTGGAATAAACCTTCACGCCGGACCGTTACATCAAAAAATTTACCGCAAACGAAAGTATCTACCGGATCTTACAATATGATCGTTTCGATATTCGGAAGCGCAATTCCCATTGATGGTTCCGATGCATATTCCATGGCACGCGAAATCGGGAGAAAGATCGCCGAACGCGGCTGGACCGTATGCAACGGCGGATACGGCGGCGTCATGGAAGCAAGCGCCCGCGGAGCCGCCGAAGCGGGGGGCAAGACGATCGGGGTGACCTGCGAGTATTACCGGTCGACGGCCAATCGTTTTATCAGCGAAGAGATCAGAACGAAAAATGTCACCGAGCGACTGCTGCAGCTTATTACCCTTGCAGAGGGATATATAGTTCTGCCGGGAGGTACGGGAACGCTTGCGGAACTTGCGATGGTCTGGGAATACATCAATAAAAACGTGATCACCCCCCGTCCGATTGTCGTGTACAGGAAATTCTGGGAGCCGGTGATCGAGACGATTAAGAATGCACTCGCCGACGAGGGGCGGAGCGATAAAACCGGTTGGGTACATTATTTCGGATCGCCCGGAGAGATCATCGGACTCCTGGAACGGAATGCATGATCGGAACACACCGGTCGCTCCGCGCCTGCGGAATGAATTCGTTATTTAACGGATCATATCGACGGGGATCGTCAAAGGGGACAGCATATGAGAAGTTTTCTGCGGGAGACCGGTTTGTCGGAATCTAGCCGGCCGGACCTTCTGTACGAAATGATAATAAAAAAGCCCGCTCGGGATATCCGGGCGGGCTTTTGTCATTTCCGGTGATGAATTAATACATATCACCCATACCGCCCGGAGGCATCGGCGGAGCCGGTTTCTCGGGTTCGGGTTTTTCGAAAACCACGGCCTCGGTCGTCAGCATTAATCCCGCCACGCTCGCTGCATTCTCCAGCGCCGTTCTGGTAACCTTCGTGGGATCAATGACGCCCGATTTGATCAGGTTCTCATAGGTTTCGGTCTGCGCATTGAATCCGTAATCGTCCTTACCTTCCTTCACCTTCTGCAGAACGACCGACCCTTCCAGGCCGGTGTTGTTGACGATCTGCCTAAGAGGCTCTTCGAGCGATTTCTGAATGATGCTGATGCCGATGTTCTGATCCTCATTTTCGCCTTTCAGATTTTCGAGCGCTTTCAACGCACGGAGATACGCAACGCCGCCGCCCGCTACGATTCCTTCCTCTACCGCGGCACGGGTCGCATGCAGCGCATCTTCAACACGCGCTTTCTTCTCCTTCATCTCAACTTCGGTCGCTGCTCCGACGGAGAGAACCGCAACGCCGCCGCTCAGCTTTGCGAGCCGCTCTTGAAGCTTCTCGCGATCATAGTCGGAGGTCGTCTTTTCGATCTGACCTTTTATCTCGTTGATGCGCTTCTTGATCTCGTCCTTTTTCCCCGCGCCCTCGACGATGGTCGTATTGTCTTTATCAATCGTTACCTTCTTCGCAGTTCCGAGATAGGACATCTGGGTGTTCTCGAGCTTAAATCCTTTTTCTTCCGAGATGACCGTTCCGCCTGTCAGCACGGCGATATCTTCGAGCATCGCTTTGCGTCTGTCGCCGAAACCGGGGGCTTTGACCGCGCAGATGCGCAGCGTACCGCGGAGCTTGTTGACGACGAGCGTGGCAAGCGCCTCGCCCTCCACATCCTCGGAGATGATGAGCATCGGTTTGCCGGATTGTGCCATCTTC
>CAZBUK010000112.1:4997-10354 GCA_964495085.1 uncultured Ignavibacteriales bacterium | reverse complement strand
GACATATACCGTCGAAGGATTTGTTACCGACAGTGAGAACGGCGAGCCGGTCGACAGTGTCCTGGTAAGGGCGGTTTCTTACTCCATAAGCGAGGATCGCTGGCGATATACCCATACCGATGATCAGGGATTTTACTCACTCTCTCTGGGCGACACCACCTATATAGATCTAATTGAGTACAGGAGGCAAGGATATGGCATTGAATATAAAGATTTGAAAGTCAATGCGATTCCAGTGAAGAACAATACTATGCGCATCGACGTTGAGCTTAACCCGTTTGGAGATTGTCCGTGGCAGCCATTTCCCCCATTGTACCCTGCTCCCTATGGCTCACCCACCTGGCACCCTGACGGAAGGATAACATTGAGTCGCGTAAAGATACTGAAGATAGACCGTTGTACCGGAAGAGTGATAGAATTCGACCGTGATTCGAGCGGGGTGTGGATGATTAATCCTGATGGAACCGGTCTGCAAAAGCTTCTTCCTTATGGTTCTCTCTCTTTTAGTTATGGACTAACGAACCCTGCGTGGAGTCCGGACGGTCAATGGATCGCTTTTGGCACAGTACACATCTATAAGATGCAGTTCAGATTACGCTTTGACACTACATCGGTGGTACAGTTAACGACAGAAGGACGTAATTTCTTCCCCGCCTGGAGTCCGGATGGGAATTGGATTGCGTATCGTCGAAGTTATGCTGCTCCAGAATCACCGGCTATACAGGGCATATGGATTATGCAAAGTAATGGAAACCAACGAAAGCAAGTATTTTCGGGTAACACCGATGGGCCAGCTTGGGACCCCATCGGATCCTATCTCGTATTTTTCCGAGGTGTTACCGACAAATACGGTCATGTCCTAGGTGATTCACTCTGGAGATTCAGTTTAGAAACAGAATCTCTTGAGAGCATCACGTTTTTACGGGGTGATAACAGCCATCCCCGCTACTCGCCTGATGGAACAAAGATTGCATTCCGGTCGCAGGAGGAGGGATCGCTTGAGCAGCTATGGGTGATGGATTCTGACGGAAAGAATCCACGTCAACTTACTACAGAAGGTGTGGGGACGTCTTTTTCATGGTCTCCTACCGGATCGCATATTGTTTATACACAGGACAATCCCCTGATACCAGACGTCAATAACGGTACGGTATGGATAATGAACGCCGACGGCTCGAACAAGCGTCAGCTAACATTCAATCATGATCTGAAATTTTTTCCTTGAGAGGAGGTGATAATCCTATGGTTCTGCAACGATAAAAAGCCCCCGACGACAACTTCCAAACAAGATTTCTCTGCCAGGAGATAACCATATGTCAGGACAGTTGTTCCTGCGGGGGCATTTTTTTACGTGTAAAATACGTCATAATAGAATAGTTGTCAACAATCTTTCCAAAAAGGATATTCAACTATGAAAACGCTGGATATAATACTGACCATACTTGTTGCACTGGTGGTCATACAAACCGAGCTGTTTTCTCAACAAGAACAATCGTTCGATGTTGTGGTATACTTAACGCGGGGGATCAGTCGAATTGAGCATACCGAGCAAGCAATGATTGAAACCGCACAAATCCGAGAAACTCTTCAGAAATATAATATAACAGAACGGGATGTGATTTCGGCATTCCCCGAGTTTATCGAATCGGATACTCTGAAATCGACGGAAGATGAGCACCTGATCGGGCAACCGAATTATGCAAAAATGTTTCGAATTACAACACCGAACGAAGGAATACAGAAAGCTTTAATAGAGGAATTGAATAAAATGCCGGATGTCCTGTTTGCGGAGCCGGGTGCAGTCGCAGATTTCCTGGTGATTCCGAATGACCAGCATTTCGGAAGGCAGTGGAATATGCACAACACCGGGCAATATGGCGGAACTCCGGGCGCAGATATTAAAGGACCCTCAGCGTGGGATATTTATACGGGGAGTGTGCAGCGTAAGATTGGCATTATAGATTCCGGTGTTGAAGCATCCCATCCCGACCTCAGCGGAAAAGTAACGGGAGACGGACCAACCGGTTCTCATGGTACTCATGTGGCTGGTATCTCTGCGGCGAAAACAAACAATAACCAGACCGGAGTAGCCGGCGTTGACTGGAATGCCCGGATCATTTCTAAGAATATATCCAATCAAAATGAAAGTGGTATAAATGCAAAAATACGTTCGGCCGTCGATGAGGGTGCAGATGTATTGAATAACAGTTGGAGGCTTATAGATCAATCTGGGAATCCTGTTTACTCGACAATTGTGAGACTTGCATTTGCCTATGCGTATAAGTACAACCGCGTAGCTGCTGTCGCCATTGGCAACCAATACCAGGAAGGTAACCCCACGAACTATCCGGCTGCGTTTGGCCCGTGAATTATAGCCGTAGGCGCTACGACCATTGTCGATCTAAAAGCTCCATATTCGAGTACTGGGAATCATATCGATGTTGTAGCTCCGGGAGGTCATTGGGATCCGAATCATCCCGATTATATGATTTACTCAACGGTTACCGGCGGAGGGTATGACTATGATTTCGGAACCTCAATGGCAACCCCGCACGTCTCAGGCATCGCATCCCTGATGAGGGGATACAAACCCAACCTTGTCAATGACGATATAGAGAATATCATCAAATTGTCTGCTGATAAAGTTGGATCAGATCCGTATGTTAACGGGTGGAATGATAAGATGGGCTATGGTCGCGTCAACGCCAAGAAAGCCCTTGATCGTTTGAATTCAAACCTCTACACATTGACCCACACCTACGCCGTTGGCGGTACATCGCATGGAACGAGCAGCAGCATTTACCCCTTGAGAATTTTTGGCGCCCAGGGTTTGGAGGATAAAGTCTACTATGTTAAACGGCACGAAGTAAGAAAAAACATATCCTACCAATCTACTACGGTTACGTCGGTCTGGGGTAGAGGCGTTGGAACTAGAGGATGGGCGCATGAACCGCCGGTGAGCGGTAACTACTATAATTTCAGCTACGGCTGGTGTGAACCTGTACCCGGTACGGTCACAAGCACGGGAGCAACGCTGCGGACGTATGTATACGAAGTGTATGCCTGCCCCGTTGTTCCCGGTTGTGAGTTCTTCGGATGGTACCCGTCGACACCTGCAAACGTAAGGTACGAATATACAATTCACGCCCTCAAGATACCCCCTGCTCCGACACTGAGCCTCGATGTTACAGGAGGTAACCCCAATCTCAATTGGAATGCAGTCGCCGGCGCTGACTTGTATAAGATCTACCGCGGCACGGTTCAGGGGCCTCCCGGTACCGTAAACTGTTCCATGGTGTCGCAGTACTTTAATATCGCCTCAACGTCCTTGACATCGTATATCGATCGGGAAACCTTCGTCGACCCCTTGTCTAATACGCTCATCTGCTACTATGCAACCTCGGTCAACCAGGCTGGTCAATCCAGTCCTTCGAACAAGGTCGGGGTGCATGGTATGGCCGATTTCAGCATAGACGAGATCGCGGAAGCTGCGGAAGTAACAATGCCGACTGAATTTACGATCCGGGACAATTACCCGAACCCCTTCAATCCGACGACGACAATCCGCTACGATATACCGGATGCAGCGCGGGTCTCCCTCATAATTTACGATATAATGGGTCGCGAGATACGCCGTCTAATCGATGGAGTAGTGGAACCCGGATATCACCGGGCAGTCTGGGACGCACGGAACGATCTGGGCGTCGAGGTCTCAAGCGGCGTGTACATCTACCGCTTCACCGCACAACCGGTATCGGATGAAAATGCTTCGGCAGGAATACACTATGTACGGAAGATGATCTATACGAAGTAGTGGATGGAGTCATGTGTTGATGGAGGTGGCTTTATATTCTGGGCGATAAAACGGAAGACAGAGGTCGGAGATCGGAGCTCAGAGATCGGAGGTCAGAGATCAGAAGTCAGAAGTATTTGCGTTCGAATTAATTTACACTCCGGGCTTCTGTATTCAGTCTTCAGTCTTCAGTCTTCAGTCTTCTGACTTCTGACTCCTGCATTCAGTCTTCAGCCTTCTATTCCCGGGTTATCCGGCCACTTCCACCAACCACCTGACTCCTAATACTCTCTACATCATTTCATGACTATTTCTTAACCGGGAAGTTATTGCGGAGTAACGTATGGTGTTTAATTTTGTACCGTACACAACGACACTATACTATGCTCCAGACAATAACTCAAAATATTGCCGGCTGGGACGAACAGCTCTGCATGAGGATTTCCGGATTGAACGGCAACCGGATGCTCGATACCGTCATGCGACTGCTCACGCGAAGCGGAGACGGATATCTCTACGCGCCCGCGGCAATCCTCCTCCTGATTTTCGATCCTCAAACGTCGCTCCACCTCGTGCTTGCCGGACTGGCGGCTTTCTCGATCGAGCTGCCGATCCAGCAGATACTGAAACATAAGATCAAACGATCCCGGCCGTTCGAAAACGTCGGGGGTATACGGAACCTGGTGCATCCTCCCGATAAATTCAGCTTCCCGTCGGGACACACGGCCGCGGCGTTCCTGATGGCAGTCCTGGTCTCGTCTTTCTATCCGTTCATGACCGCGCCTTTGTTCGTGTGGGCTGCCGGCGTCGGCATTTCGCGGATCTACAACGGCGTGCATTATCCGACCGACGTGTTGGCAGGCTTGCTCGGACTTGCGGGTGCAACGACCGGAATCAATATTATCTTGTACCTGTTTCCATGAAGATCGTTTATTTTTCCGAAAGTCTACCTCCGATCCGCGATGGAGTCGCGGGAACCCTCGCCCACCTGGCAGTGACGCTCCGGGTGAGCGGGACCGATTTCCGGTTCTACTCGCCGGTTGACGCGGATCCGTCGCTGCCGTGGTATCCGAACATCCGCTCCATAGCCTCTCTTCCGGTCGAACTGCACCGCACCTATAGAATGGGGATGCCGTATTTTCAGCGGTTGAACCGCGAACTCGACCGGTACGAGCCCGACCTCGTCCATGTCGTCTCGCCGTCGCTGCTCGGGAATTTCGGCATCGGCTATGCGCGGCGCAGGAACATCCCTGCCGTCTCCAGTTATCACACGAACTTCATTTCATATTTCAGGTACTACCGCATCGGCGCAGCCGGACGGCTCGGATGGAGCTACCTCCGGTGGTTTTACAACCGGTGCTCGGCCGTCTTTGCGCCGTCGCCTAGCGCAGCATTTCAGCTCCGCAGCAGCGGCATCAGGAACGTCGAACTCTGGCAGCGGGGAATCGATACGGGTTTGTTCTCTCCCGAGTACAGGAGCGCAGAGCTCAGACGTTCGATAGCCGTCGACGATGCAACGCCGATCCTCCTTTTCGTTGCCCGGCTCGTCAAAGAAAAAGACCTC
>CAZBUK010000112.1:0-4987 GCA_964495085.1 uncultured Ignavibacteriales bacterium | reverse complement strand
GCGAGTATACGCAGCTCTATCGAGACGCAACACTCGGCGACCTCGCAGCGGCGGTCGGATTACTGAAAAGGTGGGGATGTGTCTTCAAAACCGTCATCGTGGGTGACGGACCGATGCGGGAAGAACTCGGCAGGCTCATGCCGGCCGCGCACTTCACCGGTTATCTCCACGGAAAAGAATTGGCGCGCTGGTATGCATCTTCGGATATGTTCGTTTTCCCGTCGACGACTGAGACATTCGGGAACGTTGTACTCGAAGCATCCGCTTCCGGTATTCCTTCGGTCGGGGCGGATAAGGGGGGCGTCGCGGATATCATATCGCCGGGAATCACCGGATTGCTGGCAAGACCGAACGATCCGCATGATTTCGCAGCGAAGATACGAGTACTTCTCGACGATCCCGGATTCGCCCGGCGGCTCGGACAGCATGCAAAAATCTCCTCCGCGCAATACGACTGGCATGCGATCAACATGAATCTCATCGATCGCTATAAACACCTGATCGGTAACTCGGCGGAGAACGGCATATCGCCGCGACACCGCTGCAGCAACATTTTTCAACGATCGTATGATCTGAACACCGCGGTCTAGAGAGTCGAGAGCTGAGGCGCGATGTTGAGTATCATGCGCACCTCTTCTTCCAGTTCGGAGGCCGTATACGGTTTCCGAAGGAAACCCATGGCTCCCGCTTCCATTACCTCTCTCGCGTTGCCTTTCTCGCTGTATCCCGATGACAATAATACCGTGATGCTCGGATTCATCGCCTTGAGCTTTAGGAAAGTATCGCGGCCGCTCATGTTCGGCATGGTTAGATCCAGAATGACGAGATCGATCGCTCTGCCGCTCTCGCGATAGATCGAGAGCGCCTCCTCTCCGTCCTCCGCCAGGAGCACCCGGTAATTTCCATGTTCGAGTATATCCTTGGCGAGATCCCGCATATACTCCTCGTCGTCGACTACCAGCACGCATCCCCCGCCCACAGCCGATAGACGTACCGCGGCATCGTCGGATTGCACAGTTTCGTCATGCGTATGCATGCCGTTTACCGGAAAATAAACTCGGAAGATAGATCCCTTACCCGGCTCGGAGTAAACGCGGATGATGCCGTCATGGGATCTGACGATGCCATGCACCATCGATAGGCCGAGTCCGGTACCCTTGTCCTTCTCTTTCGTCGTGAAGAAGGGATCGAATATCCGTTCCTTGGTTTTCTTGTCCATGCCGATGCCCGTATCGCTAACCGAGACAACGATGTACCGGCCGACGCGTGCGTCTACGTGCATCTTGACGAAATTTTCATCTACGCGGGAATGGGATGTTTCGATAAGCAGCTTTCCGCCGTCCGGCATCGCATCGCGGGCATTAACGCAGAGATTCATGATCACCTGCTGTATCTGGCCTGCATCGCCCACCATCGGATGGAGCGGTTCATCGAGATACGTCTGTATCGTGATCGAGGAGTCGATTCCTCCCTTGAGCATCGAGACCGTTTCGGTCACGACAGCGTTGACGTCGATCTGCTTTACCTCCTGATGACCGCCGCGCGAGAACGAGAGAAGTTTCCGGGTCAGTTCCGCCGCGCGCTGCGAACTCTTCTCGATCCGGTCCAGAGGTTTGTAAAACGTATGATGTTCGGGTATCGATTTTTTCAGAAAGGATGCGAAACCGAGAATCGAACAGAGGATATTGTTGAAATCGTGTGCAACTCCGCCGGCGAGCGTTCCGAGACTCTCCATGCGCTGCGATTGGTGGAGCTGTCGCTCGAGCTTCCGGAACTCGGTAACGTCGGTACAGATGACCTGGTACCCGAGAAACAATTCATTCCTGAAGAGCGGAACTTTCCGCACGAGGAGCGAACGGACAGCTCCCTCCGCATCGGCGATCCTCAACTCGAGCAGCTGCGCCGCGTTCTCTTCCGCTAATTGTACGCCCGAGGCAAGAAGCGGTCTGTCTTCGGGCAAAATGAATTCGGCCAGAGGTCTCCCGGTGATTTGTTCGTCGTCTAATCCGGTCAGCACCCTGAAACCATTATTCGTGCGTTCGATGGCGCCCGACTTATCTACCGTCAGTATCGCTTCCGTCGTATGTTCGAACGCCTGTTCGTACAATGCTATTGCATGGCGACTCTCTCTGCGCTGCTCGATGTGGCCGATCAGCTCTTTCACGAGTATACTGAATATCGTGAGCATGCCGATCACGACGATACCCGCGGGCAGCGTCAGGGCCAGACCGAGCTCAGGCTGCACGAAGAGTGCGGCGACGGCGATGACCGGGAGGCTCATCGATATGGCAGCCGAGCGCTGCTGAATCATGGGGAGGAACGCAATCCCGAGGAGGCATGCAAGCTGCAGCGGATCGTCGCTGAAACCGAAGTACCATCCGGGGATCAGTACGACTACATAGCGCCAGGGCCAGCCAGTCCGGATGGAGAATGAGCGGTTGAAAAAGTCGTCGGCCGCGATGAATGCGAAATAGAATACATGTACAAGTATAGAAGCGGGGGTAAGTAATTCATCACCGTACCTCGCGAGCGCCGCGAACGTCGATATCGTAAAAAGCACGAACGCGACGCGTGCGGTCATTGCTCCCGACCGCAGATCCCATTCTCCCGCCGTGAGCATATGTTGCGGAGAAGTTCGTAGCCAAAACACGATACCGCCTATCAGCAGGAAGGCAACAATGAGAACGGCGGATACTTGTCCCGACCTCCATTCGAACGTTATGCTACCGATATCGAGTACCGCTTCAGTCCCCGGGAAAAACGTGAAACTGATCGAACGCACATTCTCATACTCGAATATGCCTGTGGGTTCGATGTCCGGGGATTGAGTCGGATTCGACTTGAGCGTATGCACCGGAATCGAAACCGTGGTCCATGATTCTCCGGGGGAATCGAAATAGATATAAAAATTCTCTCCTTTGCCGTCTGAGATGTCGATGAGAATCTGATGGTTCCTGACCGTCCCGCGCCATTCTATAGTGAAAACCGCATCTGAGGGCAAAGTCCTTCTGTACTCCATACCAATGCCGAACCATTCGCCATCTCCGGAATGAACCTGCAGCCGAAGAAATTTATCGGATCCCCGCCGGTCGTCGGGATGGATCGTCGCAAACGTTTCGGACTCGCCCCCGTATGGCCATATGGTAGTGGAAGGTCTTAATACTCCGGATGAGAACGAAGCAAAATCGAACGGCTCATAGCGATCAGGGAATTCTTTGAATACGGTGATGTAAACCGCGAGCAAAACAAGTATTCCGAGCAAGCCGAGAAAAACGGTTCGGAAAATTCTGACCGACCGCTCTCTATGAGCAATGTTCACTCCGGCCGGCGGTTTGATGCGGGTTCCTATTCGATTCACGAAAACTTCCGTTTAAAAAATGGATCTTTCCCGAATCGTCCGGATAGGCGCTTTATACTCTACGGCATACATTTCGGCAAGAGGTTCCCGGGTCGGATTTTCTTTTTTCGTCTTCCGCTTCGTACCGAGTTGAGTCTATCGAGAAAGGTGAATATGATTCCAATCAATCATACGCATCCCGCGATCTGTAATCCCAAAGAATAATAGAGTAAAATAAATCCCGGAGATTCGGCTAATAAAAACACTCCGGTCCTTCGGTGATATCGCCTATCGGCATATCCCCATCGGACCCGGTCATGCACGGCGATCCGGTAACCGCTTCTGAAATCCGCCGTGCGATTATTGCTTTAATTTATTACCACATAAGAAGTTATAGCAATTTCAGTGCCAACCCGGCGATATCCTGATTATGCCCGTTACAGCCCTGAAGCGGGAAAATAATTCTTCTATCATATAGCGTTGATATCGTAAATGGTTATTATTACCGGTTTCAAATAGCATTTGTTCAATCTGCCGCGAAGCCGCCGTTGTCTTTTCCTATTGGCTACGGATCTGCATCTTGTATCAACGCCTCCGACGCCTTGACGATGTGCAGGAATATTTATATTGTATGAAACCACAATCGATTATGTACTATGCATCGAACCGGAAACGTGTTACCCATAACTGCGGTCATCGTCCATTTCAGAACATTCGATCTCACCCGAATGGCGATTCAATCGCTGAAATCGATGTACGAATCCCTCCCCGTTATCGTCATCGAGAATAATTCGAACGACGGGTCGCGGGAACAATTGATCGCATTGCAATCCGGGATACCCGGACTGACACTCTGTGAGATGAGCGAACACCTCCACCATGGACCCGGACTCCACTACGCTATAGAACGTTGCACGAGCGAATGGATACTTCTGTGCGATTCCGATATCATCGTCTACAGGTCCGGTGCGATCGAGGCTATGCTCGAGCTTGCCGAACCGAAGACATATATGATAGGCGAAGCGCAGCCGGTCGATCGTGACGGATTTCCCCATCAAGGTCCCGAACCTCCGGCAATCCGGTACATTCATCCGTTTTTTACGCTGGTCCGGAGACGAATGTATCTCGAACTTCCATCGTTCGAAAAGCATGGAGCCCCCTGTCTGCGAAACGAGCTCGCGGCGTTGGAAAGATCCTATAGGCTGCAGCATTTTCCCGTTCGGGAATATGTATATCACTTCGGCAGGGGGACGGTTGAGGGGGAGGGGTATGGACTGGGGTTGCAGGGACAATTTTCAAAAGTCAGGCGGTACTACCGGCGATTGAGGGGGATATTCAGGAAATGAAATGTGCGTCTTGGAATTACGAGGAATGAGGAATCTGTATAGCGAACCTCCGCGAGACCGCAAACGGTCTCGCTACTGTTCACCCAAGAGCCCCCGCTTCAGCGGGGGCTTGTAGCCGTTCGATAGCGTGACGGTTTACCGTCATGTGAAAGCGATATTCAATCTTCTCGTATGCTACGGTACACACGAGAACGTAAACGGTCCCGCCGGATTCATTCAAATTATAGTATAAATTACCTCCCACACCGGCGAGACCGTAAACGGTCTCGCTATTGTAAAACTACAAGCCCCCTGAACGGGGGCT
>CAZBUK010000111.1:0-10411 GCA_964495085.1 uncultured Ignavibacteriales bacterium | reverse complement strand
TATGCTTGAAGCGGACTTTCACCGCTCTGATTATGTACCATCTCAGGCGCACTAGCGCGACTCTCCGAGTCGCGTACTAGGTTGGGTACACATTCCCGACCTCTGCGATATACCATTTTTCCATCCCTTTTGTAGATGTTCTGACCAATGCCAGCCATACCCGCCAGCCGATTACTGTTTTTAATTTCCCTGCAAGCTTTGCAGGAATTTTTACCTGATACACGTCTTCGTCGGGGTTTTCGTCATCCTGCAGATAGAGTATATTGTTTTGAACTTTGTGTATAATGAAATAACCCTCAATGAAGTCATCATCGTCCGCTTCGAGTTTTTCATCTAATGGAAAATTCTGTGCAAGCTCATACAGCAAACTGCCTATTTTATCCGCCTCTGCGGCATCTTTGCCCCCTTTTGCCGAGGTTTCGACCGCTTCGAGCGAGTCTTCAGGAACCGCATATCTCTTTTCCTCCAGCCATCGCGCAAGTTTCTTCAGCACCGTCCCGCAGCTTTTAAAATAGTCCTCGCCTGCAATGACTTTTTTCGGGAGAAAGTATCCGAAGAATTCATTGTACCCATTGAGTATTTTATCGGGTCCAAAGAGTTCGCAGAATTCCTTATCGTGATTGTTATACTGTTCTTCGAAGTATTCACGCTCTTTTTGAGTGAGTCCCTGATGCGCGTACTCGTTTAGATAAGACTTATACAACTCGACGATGCTTTTGTACTTTTCCTGTGATTTCTTGCTCAGGCGATCCTGTTGGTCACGGAGGAAGTCTTCGAGAGCTTGGTGGATCGTGAGTTTTGTTTTAAGTTGGTGGATTTTGGTCATGGTGATAGCCTCTCAGGTAATCTATAAAAGATTCAATATACAAAGCTGCCAAACAATCTGCTTAATCCGTTTGGCAGGTATTTATTCACTGTATTTATTCACAACGGATTATTCGGATTAAACGGATGGGTCGACCAGAATTCCTGAATTTTCTTTGTCGGGAGAATCCGCTTATAATCAAGCTTTGTATTCCCGAAGTTAACCAATAGAGCAATTGATCTTCGTGTGACTGCAAGATATTTTAACACTTGAAATAAGTGAATATCGTTAAGCCTATTCACCGACTTGATTTCCAGTATAACCTGCTCCTCGATATCGAAGTCGAGATAATTCAGCCCGATTTGTGTTTCTTTATACATCATCGGAAACGGCTGCTGCGGAACAAACGAAACATCCTTCCGGGGAAATTCCAGTTCCAGCGCCTTCTGGTAATATTCTTCAGGAAAACCCGGACCGAGTTCCCGATGTACCTCCATACACGTGCCGATTATTTTGTAAGTGAGGGATTCTAATATTTTCGGGTTTAACATGTGTTTATTCACAACGGAATATACGGATTAAACGGATGTGACAGGTTTAATGGCAGTAACGGATTAAACAGACACATGAACTAGTTTGATTAAACAGATTAATTGGAACGCATTGATTAGATCGATTCAAAAGCATTGACGGACGGGACAGATTCAAACAACCCACATATTTTTACTTAAGCTGTTTTATCCGTTTTATCCGTATAATCCGTCGTGAATAATCTTGCAGAGGACTTGAAGCGGTTTCGCAAAGGTCGGTTTCGGCGTCAACTGAGGGGGATAATCACATGACCAGCATACTTAAAATGGATGAGAGATGCAAGGTATTCAACGGGTAATTTTTATAAAGAGAGACGAATTCTCAGCTCAATAGCATGCGTGTGTTATGGACGAAGAAGGGAGACAACTCCTTTCGTTTCAAAATTGTCTATGTGATCGCCGCTCGGCATTCCGCCTCGCAACGGTTCATTTCAATATCGTGAGCTTCTTCTGCCCGATGAAATTACCTGACAGCAGCCGGTAGAAATAGACACCGCTGGGAAGCATCGCGGCATCGAACGGGATTTCATGATCACCCGCCGGGAATTCATCGTCGATCAGCACCGCAACCGTCTGACCCAATGAATTATGCACCGACAATCTAGCATGCCGCGTTTCGGGCAACATAAACCGTATTGTTGTTACCGGATTGAAAGGGTTTGGGTAATTCTGATGAAGCATAATATGGTCGGGTATAGTCCTTACTTCAGCTTCAACACCAACTGGAGCGGTCGATGTAAATACCTTTAAATCGGCAAGATATCCTCTGTACACGGTACCCTGCCCTCCATGCTCAATGCCTATGTTTTTATTATCGCCGTGATCGAGCGAAATTTTTACGCTGGTTACGAACTGATCATCGAGATAGAGAGAAGCAGACCCGTCCCGGTAGACGATCATACCTTCATGCCAGGCGTTCAGCGAATACTGCATCGAACTCGTCTCGAATGAGCCGTTATTATAAAGAAGCGTGACCGTACCGTCCAATGAAAGCATGTACCCCAGCCACCGGTAGAACGTTCCACCGACAAATACCGGCATATTGGCGACCGGGGGAGCCTCCTCGATTCTGAATCGCACACTGATCGCAAACGAATCAAGGTCCATTCCTGAGATCGTCGGAGTAGTTGCCGCGCTACCCTCGGGTTTGTTAACGTCCCGGTAAATTCCGTTACTATAAATGCCCCCGCCGGTAAACGGCGTATTGATGAGATTCATCGGTTCGTAGAAGCCTAATGTGTCGTTCGGGGTAGATTGCAGCGGATAGTGCGCGATCAACGTCATCCCGTTCTGCGCAAGAAGGCTGCCGCTTTGTAACAGTATGCTCGCCAGGGTAACGTATAGTAACGCTCTCATAAATTGCCCTCCTTTCAGATGAGTCACTCAGTTCGTATCGAGACGATCGGACTCAAGATGGAACTCGCGCCGGTGCGTGTGACTACCTGTACCGCGTAGTTATATTCCCCCGGCCCGACCAACGCACGGTCGCGATAGACCCGGCTGCCGGATTCGACGAAACGATATTGCCTGAGCTCAAAGTTGGGGTTTTATACGCGTCAGCGGTAAAGAGGGACCGTTTCAATCTGGAGTCTTCTCACGCTCAATCATGAGGAGACTTGAGTTTTATTATCTCTCATACACTCTTGCGGCTGCGGTAAAGTTGTCTACCGGCTCGTGGGTATCAAACCATTCGATACGCAGAGTATCGGGTGAGGTCATATGCATACGAATCGTTCCCCCCGGCCAGTCGTAACGGGGAAGCGCGTCTGTACCCATATTCCAGAGACGGATTGCCAGAGGCCCGCTCGCAGTTGTAATGGATTCCCAGGCGGGAGCATCCGGATCGACAGCGAGTAACCGGTTTTGCATCCCGGGCCATACCTGGCCGACACTCAGGATCCGGGTCTCGGGCCGTTCGGTGTACCGGGCGAGTAGGAGAAGCATATGATTGTTCCAGGCTGCCATCGGCGCATTGTCACGAGGGGCGCCCCGTATAAACCAGTTGCCGGAAGCGGATTCCGGTACATCCCACGATAGCTGCCCCAGACCGGCATCTATTCCCATAGTCCGCTCTCTAAGCTCCGAATAGAGCGGCTCGGGGAATTGAGCGATGGGATGTTCGCCGTGTCGCTGCTGGTCAGGATAACGGGATGGAGTAATATACGTATGCTCAACTGCATAATTTGTCAATCCAAAATCGAATCCGTGGTTATAAAACATAGTCGCTACCGTATCGCCTGCTGATACCTGTGCTCCAATCATGAGTCCGGGCGTCGGAGTTACATGACCGAAGGTCCAGATCAAGCCCGGCGGACCTTCCACACGGAGACCTCCGTCGTTTGTGGAAGCCACATCGCGGATGATTCCTCCGGCCGGCGCCCTGATCGGGAGCCTTTCGGTATAACATGGGCGTTGAGATTTTAAAATTGTGAAATTGTCGCACGTCAGCCAGTAGGTGTGACTCGTCGGGAAAACGTTATTATTGAAACCGAGGAGTGTGATTCTGGCTATATTTTCGACCGGGATGGGCATTACGCTAAAATGAGGACCCGGCGGCGGAGGTTCGGGTTTATGAGGACCAGGGTCCATGGGTCCGTTTTCGCCACCTCCACACCCGGCAAGCAGCAGGACCATAAAAATATACACACAACGTGCGCGACTGCGATTCCGGTCCTCACGGCGTACTGATGCAAAGGGCGGGAGCGATTCCACAAGATTAAAAATTATCTGTCTCAGAACTGTTTGATAAGTAGAATAATATAATAAGGCGATCGGTGATCGTTATCGATCGATTCCTGATATACGCGGCTGCTGCTCTCTACTACGCGAATAGTATTATTAATTTTCCAAATAGTCAACTTTTTTTAAAATTGATACTCATCAACCAATTTGAGATAGCCTGCTTCGGACGTTTAGTTGCTCCGGATTTATTTTGTAGTTCTTCCCCCCATTTGAGTAAACACGCTGTCGACCGGTTCCCATAGTTCGATTTTATTTCCCTCCGGATCCATTATATGGACGAACTTCCCGTACTCGTACGATTCGATGGTATCGACTACGGTAACGCCGTTCTCCTGTAATTTCCTCACAAGTCCCTCGATATTCCGGACGCGGTAGTTGATCATAAATTCCTTCGGGGACGGCGCGAAATAGGCGCTCCCCTTTCTAAAAGGTCCCCATCTCAGATAATTTATCTCATCCGGATTGTTTGCGTTTCTGAACTCGAAAACAGAGCCATAATCGTCGATTTCGAGTCCCAGGTTCCTTCCGTACCATTCACGTACTTCTGAAGGATTCTCGGCAAAAAAGAATATTCCGCCGATGCCCGTTACCTTCGGTGTCGTGTCGTCCATATGGGTTTCTGTACTTACAGTCTGATCCGAACCACTCATAGTATGCTGATTCTTTTCTGTGTTACAACCCGCTACAATCAGAGCGAGTAGTACTGTACCACTAAGAATTCTCATTTTATTATCCTTACTATGTGGATCATACAGTGGGTCATTATCGCTTTCGATCCGGGGTGCATATTATATCCGATGCCCATCGGTAAGTTGTGATAGAGTGTCTTGATATAGCGAGAGAGCTAATTCCCGATAAACCAATGCTTCGCGGTACCGGTCGCTCTCTTCCCGCATCCGGCCGTCGTGAGCCGGAAATTCGCGTGCATAGTAGTACTGTCCGGAGAGGATTTCAGGACAGAAGATGAGTGATTCATCCGGCGCGGCATTACGAATAAAGCCGGAGAATGCGCGCGCCCAGATTTTCCTGTAATCATCCAGGAAGTCGATATCGCCGCTCGCCTGAAGAGGGCGGGATTTTCCGTCGCCGATCGCCACCTGCATGCAGCATGGATTGCCGATGCGGCCATGGATAAACCTGACACGATCAAAAACCGGTTCGAGAAAATCGAGTTTCATCTCCAATCCCCCGTAAACCATCTCCTGTCCCGTGTAAAAGTGGCTGAAGTCGCCGTTGAACCGGATTTCCGGAAAACGCTCGGTCAACTTTACCGTGCGCCACATATCCTGGGCGATCGTTGAGCGGTGGGTCTCGATGTAGATAGGTAGGCGATGCCGCTGCGATGCCGCTAGCGTAGCTTCCACCAGACGGTCCGCCTCGCCGTCATCCTCAATTCCCCAGCCGACATGTACCGTAAGGCATTCGTGTCCGATGTTTGTATGGAGAGCGGCGAGCCGGTCTGCATCTTCGGGGACGTTGATACGACCCAGGCCGCAGAAGGCGAGCGTTGATCCGGGAGGAATGGGTGCGGGAGTGGATTGCTGAACTCCATCAAATCCATCCACGGCAAGCCGGCGGTAACGATCCTCGCCCTCCAGACCCGGCCAGAGCGAATCCGCCGGAAGGCGATCGAGTGTATCCAGATTTAGAAAAACACGGAGCTTAGAATTCGTCATAGGAGATCTGCCAGTCGTCCACGCCCAATTCACCGAGCATTTTTCTGCATGCTTTGATCATCATCGGCGGACCGCAGAGGTAAAACTCAATGCCGGTCGGATTCGGGTGGTCGGCGAGATAGGCATCTTGCACTACTTCATGGATGAATCCGCCCAGGCCGTCCCACCGGTCTTCCGGAAGCGGTGACGAGAGCGCCAGGTGGAAGGAGAAGTTCGGATGTTCCAATGCGAGCCTTTCGAAATAATCGGCATAGAAGATCTCCTGTCGCGATCGTGCTCCATACCAGAAGCTGATCCTGCGGGCGGTTGCTTCCGTTTCAAGCAGAAACGAGAGATGAGCGCGGAGCGGCGCCATGCCCGACCCGCCGCCGATGTAAACCATTTCACGTTGCGTCGGACGTATGTGAAAATCTCCGTAGGGGCCGATAGCGCTCACAATGTCCCCGGGCTTGAGATTGAAGATATATGCAGAACCGGCACCGGGGGGACAGTCCTGTCCGGGCGGAGGAGTAGCGATCCGGACATTGAAGGTCAACGTATTCTCCAGAGCGGCATTACTTGCCATTGAATAGTTGTTGCGTCTTCCTTCTTCCCGGTTTGAGGCCGCAAGATCGAAGACATGTTTTTCTCGCCAGACTGACGCATATGGCTCGGGGATATCGAAACCGGCAAATCGAATCTCATTATAGACCGGTATATCGATCTGCATATAGTCGCCCGGAGTGAAAGCGATCTTCTCGGAAGGATCGGCAGGTTCCAGCACCAGCTCTTTAATAAAGGTTGCGACGCTCCGGTTGCTGACCACGCGAAGCGTGTAAACCTTCTGCCGGCGGGCGCCGACACCGCCGGCTTTGAAGACATTGACCCAGAGGCTTCCGTTGCGCTGCTCGACGGGGTACGTCGCCAGGCCGCGGCAAACAGGAGCGCGCGCGGGAGATCCATCCTCCAGATGGAAACGGCCGTTGTGTTTCGAACATTCTATCTGATCTCCGATGACGAGACCTTCGGCCAGATGGGTATTCCCATGAGTGCATACGCCATCGGTGGCATGGAGCCTGCCGTTCTCATCGCGGTATACTGCAAACGTCTTTTTCCCATGATCGAATCGTACCACGTCGGATCTCTCGAGATTCTCCGCGGGGCAAACTTTCAGCCAGCCTTCCCTGTCCGGTTTGAGGTCGGAGACATACCGCTGCTCTTCAAGCCGCGGTTTCGGATCTGGCAAAAGCCGTCTGACATACCATGCGGGGTCTTTAATCTGCCGGATTGTTGCGGGAATGATCTCGCGCCATGCTGCCGCGATCGAACGATATGGGGGCGGGCAGTCGGCTTTGACCAGCTCATGCAGTTCGGGCAACCGGTGGTAGGGTACCAGCGGGAACAAGTGATGTTCCAGGTGGTAATTCATATTCCAGTATACAAACCGGCTGAAGGGGTTCATGTAGACGGTACGGCAGTTCAGACGATGATCGAGCACATTCTCGGCGAGACCTGCATGCTGCGTGGTATTGTGTACGATCATCAGCCATGTTCCGAACACATGCGGCAGCACGATCAGAAAGACCGGAATCCAGCTCTGAACCACAAGAGCGGCAACGATCACGGCCGCATATATTGCCAGGATGATGCGGGCGTTGCGGAATACTTTGGGAAACTCGCTCTCCGGTATGAAGGTCTTCTCCCCATCGCTTATCCTTCCCCTCGCATGAAGGATGAGGCCCGGGAAATAAACCTTATAGACGCCGAATGCAAAAATGCTGAGGAGAAGAGCACGGATATCGGGAGGTCGCGAGACCTGGATCTCGGGATCGCGCCCGACGATGATTGTATCGCTATGGTGGCGGGTATGCGACCAGCGCCAGACCACCGATTCTCGCATCACCATGAAAGAACTGATTTCATAGATGATGTTGTTCATCCAGTCGGTCCTGAAAGCGGTGCCGTGGCCGCACTCGTGCCACCGCGAATCCGACGCGGTCGCATAGAGCGCCGCGTAGAGCAGATACGGCGGAATCACCCACCATGTCCCCCACAGCGCGATCGTACCCCAGGCGGTCAGGATGAGAAGTCCGAACCAGAGAGCCGTGTCGCGTAATGCGGGCCCGTCCTTCCGCTCGAGCAAGTTGCGAAGCGTTGCACGCGGAACGGGGGGTTGATACCAGTCGGCTTCGGCCAACCCGCGTTCCACGGCGAGCGCGGCGTTCTTACCCGTGAGACTATAATCCAGATGTTTCGGCGGTTTCAGAATCGCAGCCGTACCGTGATCAAGTTCCATACTCATATACTGTTCCCCATTACACACGCGTCAATAATAATATTCCTACTTTGTTCGCAGAATTCGCATTCCGCTTGATGTCATTCGGTGGCGGTACATCCCTGAAAGAGAATCCGTATAATCCGTTGTAAAATTTTTCATAACTATAGAGAAATGGATCAGTAATGTCAAGGATGTCCTGATACATTTCATATGTGGATATCAGCCGGAACTTTCAGGATTGTTGAATTGGTAATCCCGTCTACCCAAGAAATATCCCGATACATGGTAGTCAGGAAAACGCTCAATCTTCAAGACTATCCGCCGGAACTACCGGCCAGTAGATGATGTAACGCGCATCGTGTATCTCGAAGAACGGTATGAGAGTAAGGTCTGCATGATCCGGCGAAGAGAGAATTTCCGGCATTTGAAAGGCCATAGGACGATCCGGCGAGGGGACGATCTTGCCGCTGAAATCTTTCTCTGAACTGATAACGTGCGGAGCTTCGTTGATCGGATATTGGGGTCCGTTCGCGATGTGCGCCCACCGGCTGTCGTCGGCAAACAGTCCGTCAAGATCATCGTGCCCGGTGATCGCAGCTAAAACCACAGGACCATGGACGATCGATGCCCAGGGGGAACCATCCGGGAGGTATTCAATCCTGGTTTTCATTGGAAGAGAGACGGTCACTACATCGCCGTTTTTCCAGGTACGATTCAGTGTGACATATAAATCCGACATGTCGGTTAAACGCTGCATTTCACCGTTGACTTCTATTGCGAATTCATCGTCTATAACCCAGTCCGGAATTCGAATATGTAATCCGAATCTGCGTGCTTCATCCATGGTGAGAGTGAAGGTGGAACTTTCTTCATATGGGAAGGCAGTTTGCTGCGCGAGAGATATCCCCTTTTCTTCCCATGTCAATACGGAGTGTATGAAAAGATTTACATATATGTCATTCCCGTTATGCAGGTAGATCATCTCTCCGTACTTTCCGTGGTTTTCGAGTCCCGTTCCCACACAGCACCAGAAGCATTCCTGCGGCCGGGAGTAGACCCGGTAGTGCCGGGGACGCATCGGTGTGAAGTAGACGTACCCGCCGTTCGGGTGGTTCGAGGAGAGAATATGATTATAGAGCGCGCGTTCATAATAATCCAAATATTTATTTCGTGGATGCGCCAGGAATAAGTGCTTTGTGAGACGCAGCATATTGTAGGTGTTGCAGGTTTCGGGCCCCTGGTTGGATGTGATCATATCAGAGAAATCATCAGGTGCATGAAAATGCTCGTGTACGCTGTTTCCGCCGATCGAGACGGTCCAGTTATCCACCACAAGGTTCCAGAAAAATTCCGAGGCATGGTTCCATGTATGATTCTCCGTTGCATCGGCATATCGTTGAAAGCCGACAACCTTTGGAATCTGCGTGTTCGCGTGCATACCCTCAAACGGATTTTCTTCTCCCAGAAGCGGATCCAGGATCAGTCGGTGAGAAAACTTATCGGCAAGGATGAGATATTTATCGTCGCCGGTGATCCCGGCGACATCGACAAAGATCTCGTTCATGCCGCCGTGCTCGCTGATGAGCATGTTTTGCATCTGTTCATAAGTAAGGTCATTTGTGAGCTCGATGCACCAGTCTGATAATTCGACGAGAATATCGAAGGCTTTCCGGTTCCCGGCGATCAGGTATGCATCGCGCAATCCGGCATAGAGTTTATGGATATTATACCAGGGTACCCACTTACCGTTGAGGGAGAAATTAGCGGCATCGATATTCCCCCGGGCAATCTTTGTCCACATCTCTTTTCCACCGGGTATGCCACCCACGTAGCCGTCCCCATGCGCTTCCTGACATCGGGCAAGCCACTCGATCATATAATCCAGGCGTCCTAGAAGTTCGGGGTTACCCGTAGAGGCATACATTATTGATAATGCCGACAGATAATGTCCACCGATGTGACCGTCGAGTCCGGTGTTCTCCCAATTGCCGTAGCTTTCTTTCTGCGGAGTTAATCCGGCTTCTCGTATAAACGGTGTCAGGAGCCGGTCCGGATCGAGTTCCAGAATGTATTGCAGACTTGCCTGCTGTGCGCGGAGAAAGGGGCTTTCTAATAATTCTATATTATTCAGCTTGAAGATCTGTAATGGTTCGGCATCATTCGGTGCGCATGAGAGAAAGAATAATGAAAGCATCGGGATAAGGGAAGCGTATTTTCGCATGACAGGATCCGATGTTATTAATAGAGTCGTTTGATTTTCCGGAGTTGGATGAACATATTTATTACTCATTGGTGTCCAAAATAATTATAGACGAAGTGAACATAGTGGAATATTGCATTG
>CAZBUK010000110.1:0-10453 GCA_964495085.1 uncultured Ignavibacteriales bacterium | reverse complement strand
CCAATGCAATATTCCACTATGTTCACTTAGTCTATAATTATTTTGGACACCAATGGTCCTGAATGTTAAATAGATAAGTCTAATGCCCTGAACGGTTTAATCACACATCCGGATAACGTGACCAAATGTGCGTTAAAGATCTACCAATGGCAGATAATAGTATTAATCTGAGGCTGTCTATTATTGGGCACCTGAGTAGAATTTAATATTTTAAATCGCGAAAATAGGTAAATTTTACTCGAAACTGAAACAATAGCGCTCATTTAGCCTGGAATGAGCTGTGATTATGATGGAATGAAATTTGCTACATAAATACTACGGTGATTTATATCTCCGGTTCGGGTAATAATTCAGGGAAGCGAACCGGGGTTGAGCGGATGCAGAAAATAACCCACAAACGGCAGCTGACACTATGAAGTTAGCATCAGATTCGCATCAGATCGAAATGGGATATCCGATATACGAGGCCGACGCATGGTTTCGCACCATTCTCTACAGCATCGGCGACGGCATCATTACAACCGACTTATCCGGCTGTGTCCAACACATGAATCATGTAGCCGAAAATCTCACGGGCTGGAAAGAATCCGAGGCACAGGGAAAACCGGTCAATGAAATATTCACCATTATCCACGAGGTGACGGGAGCGCCGGAAGAAAACCCCGTGGTAAAGGTTTTCAGAGAGAAGTCGATCGTCGGTCTACAAAACCATACACTGCTCATTGCAAAGGATGGCCGGAGGACACCGATAGCTGATAATGCTTCTCCGATACGAAACGGGATGGACGAAATAATCGGAGTCGTTCTTGTGTTCCGTGATCAATCGGCCGAACAAAAAACCCGGGGGAAACTGCGAAGAATTCAATCGCTCCTTGAGAAAACCCAGGAGCTAGTGGGGTTGGGGGGATGGGAACTGAATCCCTCCACGGGAACGGGGCACTGGTCGAAAGAGATGTTCCGGCTCCATGGGATTGAACCGGCAGACGATCCTCCGACATTCGAAGGATTTCTCGATCTGATTCATCCCGACGATAGGGATAGATTGAAAGATTTGCACCGCACCGTCCTGCAGTCCAAGCAGCCGTTCGAATGTGAATATCGGACCAATCCAAAATACGGAACATCCAGGATAATCAGTGCGAGCGTTGAATTTGCCGCCGAAAATGATCGGGAGTTTCAGCTATTCGGAACCTGTATCGATATCACCGAGCAGAAACGAACGCAGGAAGCGTTGGCGCAGGAACGGAGTCTCCTTCGCACCGTAATCGATAATATTCCGGATGCGATTTATGCGAAGGATATCGATGGAAGAAAAATACTCGCCAATCGGGCAGATCTGGCTAATGCAGGTAAAACGGCGGAGCAGATGCTCGGTAAAACCGATTTTGAGGTTTTCCCTCACGACATTGCGAAAAAATTTGACGCCGATGATAAAGCGGTTATGAACGCAGGCGAAGCGCTGATAGAACGCGACGAACTGCTGATCAATAGACAGGGACAGCAGTGGTGGCTGAGGACATCCAAGATACCTTGGAGAAACGTTAATGGGGAAGTCATCGGTCTGGTCGGCATAGGGCATGACATCACACAACGCAAATTAACGGAAGAGGCGCTCCGCAAACGCGAAGAACTGTACCGGACCACGCTGTACAGCATCGGCGACGGAGTGATCACGACCAACGCAGACGGACAGATCGAACAGATGAATCCAATCGCCGAGGAGTTAACAGGTTGGAAGGAACTAGAAGCGCACGGGAACTTGCTCGATGAAATATTCAGAATCGTCAATGAAAAAACGCGCGAAACTGTTGAAAATCCCGTCGATAAGGTTATCCGGCTCGGTAGAATTGTCGGACTGGCGAACCACACGCTGTTAATCGCACGCGACGGGAAAGAGACACCGATAGCGGACAGCGCAGCTCCCATCATGGACGAATCGAACCGGGTGGTCGGCGTCGTCCTGGTGTTCCGCGATCAGACCGCGGAGCGCGATGCCGAGAAACTATTAATGGAGAGCGAAGAGCGGTTCCGGACGATCGTAGAGAATTCTACGGTCGGTATTTACCGGACGACTCCCGACAGGCGCGTCCTTATGGCGAATCCGAAAATACTCGAAATCCTCGGCTACGACAGCATCGACGAATTATACACAAAGAATCAGGAAAAGAACGGAGTCATGCCGGAAGCGACCTGGCAAGTGTTCCGGGAAAAGATAGAACGGGATGGAGAGATACGCGGCTTCGAATCTTCCTGGTTCAGGAAAGACCGTTCGGTTATCTTCATACGCGAAAATGCCCGGGCGATTTACGGTAAAGACGGCAAGATACTTTACTATGAAGGAACAATAGAGGATATCACGGTTCGCAAAAAAGCGGAGGACGCTCTCACGCAGGAACGCATTCTTCTGAAAACGGTTATCGATAATATTCCCGCCGCGGTGTATGTGAAGGATCGCGAGGGGAGGAAGATACTCGCAAATCACGCGGACCTGGCAAATATCGGGAAATCGGAGTCTGAGGTCATAGGTAAGACTGATTTCGATGTCTATCCCCCGGAGGTAGCTGAGCGGATCGCCGCAGTGGATCGGGAGATTATCACTTATGGAAAGAGCATTGTCGGAGCTGAGGTCTTATTGGAGAACCAGAAAGGGAGACGGATCTGGATGCTCAACTCCAAACTTCCACTACGGAATAAAAACAACGAGATAATCGGTATCGTAGGCATTGCACTCGATATTTCGGATCGGAAGCTTGCCGAGGAAGCGCTTCGCGGAAGCGAAGACAAGTATCGCCAGTTCTTTGAAAAGGACCTTACCGCTGATTTTATTGCTTCTATCGACGGAACTATCGTTATGTTCAATCCCGCGTTCCTCAAAGTGTTCGGATTCCGTTCGGCCGAGGAAGTGATTGGAACAAGCGAAGTAACATTCTGGCCTTGCAAAGATAGACGGCAGGATTTTATCAATACACTCAAAACTCAGCGGTCGCTGACCTACTACCCGCTCGAACTGAAACGCCGCGATGGCAGCGTGTTATACGCTATCGCCAATATCGTCGGGATTTTCAACGATACCGGCGAGTTGGAAAAAATGCAGATGTATCTCTTCGACGAGACTCCCAAGAAAATACTGCAGGAACAGATACGGCAAGCCCAGAAACTCGAAAGTCTCGGTACCCTCGCCGGAGGCATCGCACATGACTTTAACAATATTCTCAGCATCATTATGGGCCATGCATCGCTCGTCGAGCCCGGCGTCACGGAGGCGAAAAAACTGACGCGCAGTATCGATGCGATTAATAAAGCAACCGAACGGGGTGCGGGATTGGTGAATCAGCTGTTGACCATAGCCCGGAAGACTGAAGTAGTAGTTCAATCGGCTAAAATCAACGACGTCATCTCCGAGATTACAAAACTCATCAGCGAGACATTCCCCAAGACGATCGTAGTCGAGACGAAACTTCAGGCAAACCTGCCGTATATCATTGCGGATGTAACGCAGATTCACCAGGTTCTGCTCAACCTATGCGTCAACGCACGCGATGCGATGCCTGACGGCGGCAGGATCACGATTTCCAGCTCGATTGTAGACGGAAGCCGGATCGCAAGAAAAATTACCGGAAAACCCGCCGAGGCTTATGTACGGATTCAGCTTATGGATACGGGATCGGGTATGGATGAGACGATTCGAGATCGGATTTTCGATCCTTTCTTCACCACAAAGGGACCCGGAAAAGGTACGGGACTTGGATTATCTCTTGCCTACAGCATCATCGAGAGCCATCACGGCTACATCACGGTCGACAGCGAGGTCGGGGCCGGGACGACGTTCGATCTCTATCTACCGATTCAGAGTATGGAGCAAAAATCCGAAACTTCTTCTGCAGAAAGAACGACAGCCGTGCAGGGAGGAACCGAGACCGTATTGATCATCGAAGACGAAGAACTGATTCGTGAGTTTCTTTTATTGATACTGGTCGAAAAAGGCTATAAGGTGATCACTGCCCAGGACGGAGAGGAAGGGGTTAAGCAGTACACGCAGCACAAAAAGGAAATCAACGTTGTGGTGTCCGACCTGGGGTTGCCGAAGGTTCCCGGCGATGAAGTGTTCCGAAGAATCAAACGGATAAATCCGCAGGCGAAGATTATCCTCGCAAGCGGATTCATCGATCCGGAGGTGAAATCGAAAATATACAGTGCAGGTGCGAGACAATTTATCAGAAAGCCGTACGCTCCCGATGAGCTTCTGAGGATTATTCGTTATACCCTCGATACGGCGTGATCGAGTGATCTGAGGAATCCAGCAATCGGCGAGAGGTTCGTTACCGGATGTCCATGGATCCGGCATTATTTTTCGTTATCCGGCAATCCGGGAATCTCAAGTACCGGCCGTATCTCTACCGTACCCACATCTACAATCGGTACACGCTCGGCGATTCGAATTGCCTCGTCGAGATTTTCTGCATCGATCAAATAATATCCTCCAAGCTGCTCATGCGTCTCGGCAAAAGGACCGTCGGTTACAAGCCGCTGTCCATGCCGCTTCCGCACACTGGTTGCACCGGCGACGGGATAGAGCGGCGAGGCGCTGATATATTGTCCGCTTGTGTGCAGATCACGTGCAAGTTTTGCCGAGTCGCGAAAACACGCGTCGCGCTCATCATCGCTGAGCGCTTTTTCATTGAGATAGATCAACAGCATATATTTCATTTTCTGCCGCTCCCTTTGATTTATACGAATTTATAAACCGGACGGTAACGAAGAAGAACGACTCCGGTAGGAAATCTCCCTGTTTCAATCGGATTCAATTCTACCCTGCCGCCTGTGTCGGGGAAATGAGATTTCCCCGATCCGAGCAGGACGGGTACGATAAAGAGAATATATTCATCGATGAGTCTCGTACGGGCGAGTTCCCCGACGATGCTTCGGCTCCCGTACACCAGCATATGCTTACCCGGTTCGCGCTTTAGATTCCGGACTACCTCCGGTATACCTCTCTTCATCAATACGGAATTATTCCATTTGGCACTATCGAGCGATCTCGAGAAAACGATTTTTTGATAAGAATTCATCGCATCGATGATACGGGGATCCTCCGTGACAGAGGTTGCGGAGGGCCAATAGTCGGCCATAAGTTCGTAAGTTTTCCGTCCGAATAGCAGGGTATCTGCCGTTCCGAGCAGAGCGGCGGCGTACGACTCGAACTGCTTGTCTTTGATTCCCAGGAACCAATCGATCTCATCATTCGGACCTGCCATGAATCCGTCGAGTGAGATAAGATTCGAAACTATAAGATTCCGCATTCGTGCGTTGCACCATTATCGTTATGAGGTCTGATTGCGGTAGAGCTCGTTAATTTGCTCGTCAGCCGGCCGGATTTCCCATGATCCGCCCATAGACGTTGACGGGTGGTTTGACATCAGTTCAATTGCCTGCTCGCGATCCCTTGCCTTGAGCACCATGAATCCGCCCAGCTGTTCCTTCGTTTCGGCAAAGGGGCCGTCTGTAACGGAGATTCTACCTTTTTCATATTTGATTGTCGTTGCGGTACGGATACTCTGAAGCGCCTCACCTCCAATAAAGTGGCCGTTCTTTATCAGAATTGCATCATAGGTTAGACATTTCTCGATGAAAGTTTTCTGCTCCTCCGGCGACATCGAGTCCCAGTTTGTCTCATCCATATATCCAAGACAGATAAATTTCATCCATAGCTCCTTTCGTATTTTTAAAGTCAATTGACCGGGTCGGTTTAACGTATTTACACAGAACTCTAACAGGGTTTGTAAATATCCCGCTGCTTTGACAATTACCGAATCCGGATCTGGTATTTAATAGTCGTCCGGAGATCGGTTAAATCGACCGGTTTAATCGTTTTTTTATAAAGTATTTAACCGCTTGCCGATATGCAAGCGTGGTTGCCCGTATTCACGCCCTCCCGGCGATAGAATCAGTCAATGGCCCGGGCTGGGATGTACCCAAACCTCAGGGCCTCATCTCGGACATAATCCAAATAAAGAAAAAGGAAACTTTTCGGCAGATTATCCCGTTAAGATACTATAAATTCTGTGCATTCCGGTATCGAGTAGTGAGATACTCTGTGTACGATTTCATTGGTTCAGGCTACCTTTGAAATACCGGCCTTGGATTACACAGACAGGTGTGGTTCCGGAAATATGGGTTGACTACTTCAGGGATCGATTTTTCCGGGAAAGATAACTTGACAAAAAGTGAATATGGTTATATCTTACAACCCTATGAATTACTCAACTTCCAACCTGAATTTAAAAGTATTTAATACGAAGAACTGCGGCTGTTCCTGCGGATGTTGCGGTATTCTACCGTCTCCGCGAAGGTTCGAATCAATGGTCTGAAATAAATTCGAGTAAGATAAGAGCATATTCAAAAACCCTTCGTCAGGAAACAGACGAAGGGTTTTTTCGTTTAAGCAAACCGTTTCGATTCCCGGAGCTGAGAATTTATAATATAAGTTGCTCTAAGTATAATAGAGCGATCCCGATTGAGGATTTCATCTTTACCGAAAGCGAATCGTTCTTTCGACTTTCATGAAAATAAGGAGATTTTCAAACAAAGGAGCATGATGCACCGATTGGAGACATCACGAGGATTTTTCCGGAAGAAGGTATTCGACAGCCGGAGAGGAGGCGCTGACATTACCGACCGGCATTCGATTACAGGAAATATCGGAAGGACTCCTCTGATCAGGATTAGACGGGTGTGGGAGGCGAATCCGGACGTTACGATATTTGCCAAGGCGGAATGGTTTAATCCGGGCGGTTCCGTCAAAGATCGGCCTGCGCTCAATATGATACTCGAAGCGGAGCGATCCGGAATCCTGACCGAAGGGAAAACTATCATCGATGCGACAAGCGGGAATACCGGGATCGCGTTCGCTATGATCGGGAGTGCGTTGGGGTATAAAGTTCGGATCGTCCTTCCCTCGAATGCGAGCGAGGAGCGAAAGAAAACGATCCTCGCCTACGGAGCCGGGCTCATATACACGGATCCGCTTGCAGGTACTGACGGCGCACAGGAACGCGTAAAAGAAATTGTTGCGGCCGATCCCGAACTGTATTTTTACGCAGATCAGTACAACAACCCGGCGAACTGGAAAGCTCATTACGAGACGACCGCGCCCGAGATTCTGGAGCAGACAAAAGGGCGCCTGACGCACTTCATTGCGGGGCTTGGAACCACCGGAACGTTTGTAGGGACAACCAGGCGATTGAAGGAATCGAATCATTCAATCACGTGCATATCCTTCGGTCCGGATTCGCCGCTGCACGGCCTGGAGGGATTGAAGCATCTCCCCACGGCGATCATCCCCGGTATTTACGATTCTTCCGCCGCCGAGGAGCATCTCACCGTAACGACCGAGGAAGCATATGAGATGGCGAGAAGATTGGCGCGGGAGGAGGGGCTTTTTGTCGGTTTCTCGGGAGGCGCTGCGATAGCTGTCAGCGTCAAGATCGCGTCGCGACTGGATGCAGGTATGATCGTTACTATATTACCCGACGGGGGAGACAGATACGGCAAGGAGATACTCCGGAACCGTGAATAGAATCGATGCGCGCTATGATTAGAATACAAGGGGATGTACTTCGACGGATCGAAGTCCATGGGGAAAATTCATACCCGGAGGAGTGCTGCGGTATGCTGCTCGGTGATTACCGGGAAGGGGAATATGATATTCGTTCGGTCCACGAAATTCCGAATAGTCAGACGGAACAAAAGGAGAGAAGGTTCCTGATCACGGTCGATCAGTATAGACAATGCGAGAGAATAGCCGCGAATACCGGGACTTCGTTGCTCGGTTTTTATCATTCGCACCCCGACCATCGAGCCTATCCATCCGATTTCGATAAGGAGCATGCGCTTCCATGGTTTGTTTACCTCATCGTTTCGGTAGAAAACGGGAAGGCAGGGGAATTAACCGGCTGGGTGCTGAACGCGGATAGATCCTCGTTCGGTGAATTAAGCGTTGAAAAATCCGATTCGAATACCCGACCATACATATAAGTAAAATTAGTTATTGAGAATGCATTCAACGTAAATTAAATAAGGAGCGCACATGCCGGTTTTACTCATCCCCACACCTCTGCGGCCATTTACTGAAAATCTTGAGTCCGTCACGTTGAAAGGCGAAACCATCGGAGAGGTACTCTCAGATCTAACGGCGCGGTTTTCGGCTTTGCGTCAGCATTTGTATGCGGAGGATGGAAAATTACGAAGTTATGTCAATATCTATGTCAATGATGAAGATATCCGGAATCTTGATAAAGAAAAAACCGCGGTTCAGGAGACGGATGTGGTCAGTATAATCCCATCGATTGCAGGAGGGGTGGAAAATGTGCTCCGGACGGTCGGTGAGGAGATCCAGCTCTCGAACGATGAGGTTATGCGATACAGCAGACATCTGATAATACCTCAGGTCGGTATGGAGGGCCAGAAGCTTCTGAAGGCATCGAAAGTGCTCATCGTGGGAGCCGGCGGACTCGGCTCGCCGCTTGCGCTGTACCTCGCGGCCGCCGGAATCGGACAGATAGGTATCGTGGATTTCGACGTCGTCGACCTTACCAACCTGCAGCGCCAGATCCTGCACTCGACCGGCGATATCGGAAAATCGAAACTCGAATCAGCACGCGAATCGATTCACGGTATCAATCCGCACGTGAACGTATGCACTTACCGGACACGTCTCGATTCGGGAAACGCCCTTCAGTTATTCGAAGAATACGACATTATTGCAGACGGAACGGATAATTTCCCGACGCGATATCTCATCAACGACGCATGCGTCTTACTCGGAAAGCCGAACGTCTATGGATCCATTTATCGTTTCGACGGCCAGGTGACGGTGTTCGATGCCGGTAGGGGACCTTGCTATCGTTGTCTGTACCCCTCACCACCTCCGCCGGACCTTATCCCGAGCTGCGCCGAAGGGGGAGTATTGGGCGTTCTTCCCGGGATCATCGGATCGCTCCAGGCGCTGGAGACAATGAAATTGATTCTCGGCCAGGGTGATCTGCTCATCGGCAGATTGGTCCTGTTCGACGCCATGAAGTTTACCTTCCGGGAATTTAAGCTCAGGAAAAATGCGGACTGCCCCATTTGCGGAGACACTCCGACGATCCATGAGCTCATCGACTACGAGCAATTCTGCGGCATGCGTCCATCGGTAAAGTCGGAACCTGAACAGCAGAGTGACCGGATATCGGTGGAGGAACTGAAGAACCGGATAGATAGACGGGAGGATCTGTTTTTACTCGACGTACGGGAACCGCATGAATTCGAAATCGTAAATCTGGGCGGGAGTCTGATCCCGCTCGGAGAGCTCCCGAAGAGATACCGCGAAGTAGACGGCACTAAGGAAATTGTAGTGATCTGTAAAGTCGGCGGACGCAGCGCAAGAGCGGTAGAGTTTATGAAAAAGCAGGGCTATTCACGTGTGAAGAATCTGGTAGGCGGTATCGACCGGTGGGCGGAAAAGATAGATCCTTCTATGCCGCGGTATTAATGGCCTCCGTGGGAGCGATTATCGGAATTTCTCCATATTACTTATCGCCGCCTCCGAACCCCTCATAACGAATACCTGTTGCGAACCGGAGCGAAACCGGAGAATAATATCTACATCGTTCCGTGCATATGAGAATGCCCTGCTTCACCTATTTGAGGACTCAACTCACCTGATACGTTCAAACTGAAACACCACAGAATTCTCGCTGCCGCCTCCCGACATGAACCATTCCTGTGAGAAATGGTTTTCATCCATGATGCTGATAACAAGCCGGTTCATGTGCGGATCGTTTTTGGTTTTCAGGTTGGTTGCGTCGAGAAAATCGAAACTGAACTTATCCGGGCTGTCCGAATCGTAGGTAAGGCGCATCCGTGGTTGATTCCCCATAGAACAGTAATGGGTCATTATTACTTTATCGTTATCGAGATGGTAGACGGTGACCATATCGGTCTTATCGTCAGGCATCTTCAACGTCTCCATCAGCGAATTTTCGGAAGATACAAGTTTGTAGGAAACCGTGACCGGGTTACCGGCCGGATCCGTTCCCTTCCACTCGCCGGCAAGAGATTTCAGCTTTTCCAGACCGGTATCGCTCTGTTGTGCCGAAACCATGGCCGGAATGGCGAAGAGCAATAGATAGCATGTATTGAATAAACGCTTCATCGTACACCTCCCTGTAATGATGAAAGTATCGGTTATTTCGGTTGCAGTGCAGTCTCCAGTTTATCGAGGCATCCGATCCACCCCTTCGTATGCTGCTCTTTGGATTCCCTGCTCGGGAGAAATTCGTGCGTCAGCAGAATCTCCGTCTCCTGACCAGTTGCGTGCAACTCTATCGTCACGAGCATATCTCCGGAATCGGGATCGCCTTCCCATGACCAGGTGAAAACCAACCGTTCGGGAGGATTTATTTCGCGATAG
>CAZBUK010000109.1:8211-10477 GCA_964495085.1 uncultured Ignavibacteriales bacterium | reverse complement strand
GGGTCGAACCTGGACTTTCCTGATCCAGAGTCAGGCGTGTTGCCAATTACACCACCGGGCAGAGTAAAAACCTTACAGATTATAGAAGCGTGTTGCGTATCCCGCGCTACGTGAAGTGTGACACCGGAAAAAAGGTCTTACAAGATATAAAAAATGCAGGTGCTTTTCAAGCATCCTCGCTGATCAACTCCCATCGGACATTTTTTCTCCATAAAATCATTTTCTCCTTTTAAACTCACCTATAACATAAACGATTTATTTCTCCTCGGTGAATTAGCGTATTGTTGACCAGGATCCGTGCATTTCAGCTCTGGATAGCAGTCACTCCTTCTTTCCTTCCATCAAATAATTCCTGTCTGAGCAGTCTTTTCTACGGTCCGTTGAAAAATGATGCAAAACCGGAATTGAGTAAAGCTTCAAGATTTTCCACAAATGACGGTTTTTTAGTCTGTAAAGTATGTTTGTTGCCGGGAAACATAAAACGCTTAAATAGATAAAGTATAGTTAATATTCGAAGGATTTCTCGATATTTTTCTATTACCTATTGACTTTTAAAAATTAATAAGATATAATGGGAAAGATTTCGTAAGAATACGAAAGTTCTCAATTATTTAGCTCATATTCTCCACCTTCTAATTGCATCCTTTCTATCGGTAAACATAGAAAGACCTTCAACTCCAATCAATCTCAGTTCGTAAGGAGACGCTGCACTATGGCATCTACCTATGCAGATATGATGAGCCAGCCCTCCGTCTGGAAAACTATTCTAGAAAAACCTGAATCGGATATACCCTGGAGTAATCATTCCGATGTGGACTCGAACTCTACATTATATTTTATCGGATGCGGTACCTCGTATTATCTTGCAATTGTAGCAGCGTCGGTTTATTCGCGATTAACTGGCCGATGTGCCCGTGCCGTCACCTCCTCCGACCTTTTATTCTTTCCCGAAGCGATTACTTTAGACGAAAACGTGCGTGCGATTACTATTTCACGCTCGGGCGAAACTACGGAGACCGTTTGGGCGACCGAACATCTTGTCGGCAGGGGGATTCCCACATTTGCATTGACCTGCCAACCCGACAGTTCTCTGGTACGGCAGGCGCATGTCTCGTATGTTATCGAAGAGGCGAACGAACACAGCATCGTTATGACCAGATCGTTTACAGGAATGTTATTGTTCCTGCAGAAATTCTCCGCGCTCACCGCTCGCGATGGTGATTTTATCGCCCAACTAAACCGCCTCCCCGATCTCGGCGAGACGCTCATTGAAAGATATAAGGATACGGTTCGGTCGCTTGCATCCGTGAACACTTATAATTCTGTAACGTATCTCGGTCAGGGTGCGTACTACGGTATTGCGTCTGAGTCGATGCTCAAGCTCAAAGAAATGGCGCTTACCAATACCGAGGTGTTTCATACGCTCGAATTCCGGCATGGACCTAAATCCGTCGCCGACGAGACCTCTTTAATCATTATTCTTTTATCCGATTCTGCGGAAGAACAGGAAATTAAACTTGCCTGCGAACTGAAGCAACAAGGCGCATCCGTCGCGGTTATAGCAGAAAGTATTCCGATAGGGATAAAGAATGCCGTCGATCTCTCGATATCCCTCGATTCCGGATTGTCGGAATATGCCAGGCTGAATCTGCTGTTGCCGTTAACCCAATTGTTCGCATATGAACGGGCGATTATAAAAGGTATCGATCCGGACAAACCGGTGAATCTAACAAAAGTAGTAACACTTTAGCGACTGCCAATAAATCAACAGACGGATTACTATACAAGGAGCAGGACCATGTTGATCGGAGAACGTCAGAGAAAAATCGTAGATCTGGTTAACAAGCAGGGAAGTATAACGGTAGAAGAGCTGAGTAAAGTATTCAGCGTATCCAAAATTACCATTCGATCCGACCTTCAGGCGCTGGAGGACCGGGGGAGACTCGTACGGACACATGGGGGCGCACTTAAACTGTCCGACGAGATGTACGATCTCCCGATCGCGGTCAAGGAAACCAAGCACCGCGAAGAGAAATTCCTTATCGCAAAAGCCGCGGTCGACCTGATCAAGGACGGCGAGACGATCATTCTCGATTCAGGCTCGACGACTATGGAAATTGCAAAACAGATAGTCGATAAGTCGTTCAACTCGCTGACCGTTATTACCAACGCTCTCAATATCGCTATGGAGCTCGCTCACCAATCGGATATTCAGGTTGTCATGCTCGGCGGGACCATGCGGCAAATGTCCTACTCAATGGTCGGT
>CAZBUK010000109.1:0-8199 GCA_964495085.1 uncultured Ignavibacteriales bacterium | reverse complement strand
AAGAAACGCTCGCTCAATTTTACGCCGACAGGCTCTTTCTCGGTGTGGATGGATTCGATATAGGATACGGGCTGAGTACCCCCGATATCCTGGAAGCCCGGTTGAACCGCAAAATGATAGAGGTCGCAACTTCGACAATACTCGTTACCGACTCCAGCAAATTCGGTCGACGGAGTCTCTCGTTCATCGCTAAACCCGAAGAGGTCGACGTCGTTATTACCGCCACATTCCTCAAGAAATTACAACTTCGTTACGCGAACGAAATGTAGAGGTTATTACTGTCTAGCATGACCTGATATGTCAATCGATGTAATGTGATTCGGGATGTATACACGGAAATAGTCAATCATGGCAAACAATTCACTCGAAGTCGTTGTCGTGGGAGAGTTAAATATCGATCTCGTGCTGACCGGTGTTCCGTTACCGGAGTATGAGAAAGAGCGACTGGCTGAAGATATGCGGTTCACTATGGGAAGCTCATCTGCTATCACTGCATTCAATCTCTCAGCGCTCGGCGAACGGGTCGGTTTTATCGGTAAAGTAGGTACAGACAGTTTCGGCCGATTTATGCTGGAAGAACTCTCAAAAGGAGGGGTCGGGACAAATGCAATTATCCAGGACGAAACTCTGAAAACCGGTGCGACAATAATATTAGCCAATCAGCGCAAGAAAGCCCTTCTTACCTATATGGGTGCAATGACCCGGATGACTATCGACGATATCGACTGGCGATACGTGGCCTTAGCACGGCATATGCATCTCGGGTGCTATTACCTTCAAACAGGTCTGCGCCGGGACGTTCCCGGCTTATTCGAGCAGGCGCATTCCCTCGGTCTTACAACCTCTCTCGATACGAATTGGGATCCGGAAGAGAAATGGGGCGACGAGATCTTCGAAGTATTGAAGCAGACCGACATATTTCTGCCGAACGACGCTGAAGCCATGCAGATCTCACGCTGTACCACAGTAGATGATGCAGTGCGCAAACTCGGCGAGTTGGTTCGCGTAGTAGTCGTTAAGTGTGGAAGGAACGGTGCAAAAGCTTGTATCGAAGGTACGCCCTATAGTAGTCCCGGCATCAAGATCAATGCGGTGGAAACGACCGGTGCGGGCGATAGCTTTAATGCGGGCTTCCTGTACAGCTATCTGAGAGAGGAAGCATGGACTGCTTGTCTTCGATATGGGAATGCCTGTGGCGCGCTCGCAGTGACGGAAATCGGCGGCACGGGAGCATTCAAGGACGCTCCTTCGGCACGAAGCAAATTAGCCGAGATGCTATATGGCTCCAGAGTGACTTTGTAGATCTCAGCATCAATCAAACTATAAGCGAAAAGGATACGGATGATAGATTTTCATACATACCCGATTTTAATCAAGGAACTGGCAGAAAACAATCCGGATTATCAGAAAGCCGCACGCGAGATCTTTCTGATCGGCAATACCTTCCAACCGCTCGAGACATTTTACCTTGAAATGGATCTTGAGGGAGTGGACAGAGCAGTTATCCTGCCGATCGCATGCAAACGGTTCCGGGGCGTCGATATAGTCACCAACGATCAGATCGCTTACCTGTGCGGTATCTCATCCCGGTTCATCGGTTTTTGCAGCGTTGATCCCCTCATGCCTCGGGCTGTCGGAGAGCTGGAACGATCAGTAACACAACTGGGTCTTCGAGGATTGTTTTTCAATCCGGAAATTCAGGGATTTTTCCCCGAAGAGCCTGCGCTGATACCTGTGCTCGAAAGGGCGCAGGAACTCGGAATACCGGTTATGATTCACACCGGGATGACATGGGCTCCCAATACCTCGCTCGCTCCCAACCATCCGCTTAAATGGGAACCCGTCATTCAGAAGTTCCCTCGTCTAAATATCGTTCTGTCTAAATTCGGCTGGCCTTGGGTTTGGGATGCAGTCGCGCTGTCGATGAAATATCCGAACATATACCTGGATCTATCGGCGCATTTCTACGATAGTCCTGCCGAGTTCTTTCGTACGGTATATTCGCAGCAGATTCCGATAACGCTCATCGACCGCAGTCTGAACGAAAAAATACTGTTCGGGTCGAACTACCCCCGCGTGGAAATCAAGAACATGGTCAGGGCTTTCCGGCGTCTTGAGCTGAGTCCGAGCTCAAAAGAAAAAATCGGCGGCCGCAACGCGCTCCGGCTGCTCCGGATGGAATAGATATATCAACTATTTAAAAAAATCGGAACGGAATACATGATCATCAAACTAGAAAAATTTCTGATCCAGAGCCGTAATGAAGTCGAAGCCGTCAATGTCACGCCGATAGTTGAAGAATTCGTTCAAAAGTCCGGTTTGAGGAACGGCATGGTGAATGTCTACAATCAGCATACATCGGCCGGGCTGCTTGTGACCGAAGGATTGTCTTGCCTTGAGGAAGATATCGGTACGTTTCTGGATAGACTTGTTCCCGAGGATGAAAATTACCTGCATCGCCGATACCTCGACTTCGACGGCCGTATCGGGTTCAACGCTCAAATGCATCTGAAGAGCGTCCTGGTCGGCTGTTCGGTCTCGTTTCCGGTCAGCGATCGCAAGATCGTTAAAGGCTCGAGGCAAACGGTCTACTTTATGGAGTTCGACGGTCCGCTGGAGAGGACCATCAGTGTGCAGGCGATCGGAGAATAATTTCTCAGGCACCACGCAAAACCAATCGATAAGGAGAATACATTGAAATCTAGACTCTGGCTTATGTATGCCGTGGTAACAACCATTTTCTGGGGCGTGTGGGGTGCAACGATCGAAATTCCCGAAAAAGCGGGTTTCCCGGCTACGCTCGGATACACGGTCTGGGCCTTAACGATGATTCCCCCCGCGCTTTTCGCATTGAAGATCATCAATTGGAAATTGGAATACGATTGGCCGTCGATTCTGAAAGGATCAATAATCGGATTTCTCGGAGCGGGCGGGCAACTCATTCTTTTCAAAACGCTTGCGATAGGTCCGGCATATCTTGTATTCCCGATCATATCGCTGTCTCCCCTACTGACCGTAACGTTGGCAATGTTCTTTCTGAAGGAAAAGGCAACTTCCCTCGGATGGATCGGAATTATTCTCGCCCTTATTGCAATTCCTCTTCTTTCGTATCAACCGGCCGATAATGCCGTCGTCCATGGATACCTCTGGCTTTTACTTGCATTTATCGTATTCGCTGCCTGGGGAGTTCAGGCGTTCTTCCTTCGTGTGGCGAATATCAATATGAAAGCGGAAAGTATATTCTTTTATATGATGGCAACGGGCATAGCGCTTATACCTATAGCCCTTTATATGACCGATTTCTCGAAGGAAATAAATTGGGGATTTAAAGGCCCCTATCTTGCGGCGATGATTATGCTCCTGAATTCAATAGGCGCCCTCTGTCTCGTCTATGCTCTCCGGTACGGGAAAGCAATCATCGTGAGTCCGATGATAAATGCGCTTGCCCCGGTATTGACGGTAATCCTGTCGCTGGCAATATATTCGGTAATCCCGCACCCGATAATCGCGACGGGCATCGTATTTGCTCTTGCCGCGGCATTCCTGATGGCGCGTGAAGAAGCAGAAGCGCCGGCTGTGGCAACAGTCCCGGAGCCGCAGGAATAAGCTCTGGTAAGAGAAACGGTATGATCGCTAACAAATTACGAATATTATACAGCTCTCTAATATAAGGAGGAGATGAGTATGAAACGATTGTTAACACTCTCTCTCTTGATGTGTATGCTTCTGTTGGTTTTCGGCCCTTCCGAGGATGCAAGAGGGCAGGGAGTGGGAAGAATTTCCGGTAGGATCATCGATCAGGAAACGAATCAGCCGCTCATCGGCGTCAATGTATTGCTGGTCGGAACTACACTCGGCGCCGCCACCGATCTGCAGGGGCACTTTTTTATCATCAACATTCCGCCCGGCACGTATACGCTCCGCGTCTCAATGGTCGGCTATGCGACGCAGGTTATCGAAAACGCCCGCGTACATCTTAATGAATCGCTCACACTCGACTTCGAAATGGCGATCGAAGCAATATTAGGGGAAGAGGTGATTGTGACTGCCGAGCGGCCGGCGGTCAAACTCGACGTGTCGTCAAGCAGGAACGTACTGACGGTCGAGTCGGTCGAAGCCAGCGCGGTTAGCAGTTTTGAGGAAATTCTGCAAATGCTTCCGGGTATCGGCCTGACCGCCGGCGCCGACGGAAGCGGTCTAATAATCCGCGGCGGCAATCTGAACGAAACCGATATCGTCATCGACGGACTTTCGACACGCGACCGGAGAACTCAACAGCCGAATACCACGATCAACCTGACGGCTATTAATGAGGTCGAGATTCTCAGCGGCGGATTTAACGCCGAGTATGGTAATATCCGCTCGGGTATGATCAACGTGGTAACCAAGGAAGGGCAGCTCGACCGTTACAGAATCGCCCTCGATGTCAGGGTGAGCCCTCCCCAGCAAAAACATTTTGGTCCGAGTCCTTATAGCATCGACGGCCCTTTCTGGAAAGTTTATTCCGGAACGGATGCGATGACAGGTGTCACCGAGGAAATGGTGGCACAGGGACTTTATCCCTTTTCATTCGTCGGGTGGAATGAAATATCGCGGCAACGTCTTGCAGACGGGAATCCCGACACGGATATGACTCCTCAGGAGCTGCTGGAACTCTGGAAATGGCAGCATCGCAACCGTCCGTATGCAAATAAGCCCGACTATGTCTTCGACGGTACGATCAGCGGTAAAATCCCGATGACCTCAATCGCATTTATGGCCTCTCAGCGATATGAAGATCTTCAGCTTGCTTACCCGTTCAGCAGGAATAATTCCGTTGCAAGTTCGTCGCTGGTGAAATTAACCTCCCGTCCGAGCAGCGCAATCAAGCTGAACATAAACAATGCATATAACGTGAGTAAGGGGGTCAGTTCGGGTATTTATTCCACGAGTTACGGTATGATAACAGGTACGAGGCAGGGTACGCAGTTTGCCCGGAATACCAACTACTGGACATATCTGTGGAACGATGCAGCGTATAACCCGATCGAAACCCGTCAGTATCGCGGCGGTGTTGCCCTGAACCATGTACTCAGCCCGAGTACCTTTTACGAGGTAATGGTTGAATATACGGATTACCGGACTGAGCAAAAACCTATCGGTCTTCGCGATACATCCTGTGTGAGGGTGATCGGCTCGCGGTGTTACGATGAAGCGCCGTTCGGGTATGTCAGCAGCGAGATCGGGAGAATCTCGGAACAATGGGATGTACTCGGAGAGTTTTTGATGTCCGGAGGAGGACGCGGGCAGGACCATTCGCGGTATTGGGGAATCGGTATGAGCGCGTTTATCGTATCGCAGTTGAACAGGTATAATCAGTTCCAGACCGGTTTTGAAATCGAATTCGCTGAACATCGTGAACGAAGAGAGATCAATCACGAAGCGACAAGCCATCCCTACGAAGATCGTCCACACTATTGGACATACTATAATGCGTCTCCGGTCAGCGCGGCTGCGTACATCCAAAACCGGCTCGACTACCGGGATATGATAGCAAATTTCGGAGTTCGCATCGACTATATGCACCCGCGGACAAACGCGCTGAATCTCGACCCGGATTTCATATTTGAATACCTGCCATATACGCTGGCACATTTCCGCGAGAACGATTTATCATACGACGATCTGGCTTTATCGAAGCGGGTATATAAACTCTATATCAGTCCCCGCCTGGGTATCTCTCATCCCCTAACCAGGCAGAGCAAGGTGTTCTTCAATTACGGTCATTTTTATCAGCCGCCGGTTATCGATCAACTCTATAACATTAAACCGGCGACTCGCGGCGCGACGATTCCGAACATTGTGCTGGAATGGCCCAAAACGATCTCATATGAAGCCGGTTTCGAGGTCAGTCCCTCTTCCTCATATCTGGTAACCTTTACCGGCTACTATAAAGATGTAACGAACCAGTTGAGCATTCAGAACATAGTTTCATGGGATCAGGATAATGACATAACCACGTGGGCCAATAACAGCTATGCGGATATTCGAGGTATCGAGCTCCGATTGCAAAAGCAATACGGCGATTGGTGGTTCGGCTGGCTCGCACTTGAGTATAGCGCGCGAAGCACCGGTTACACGGGTATGCGGTACATTTATGAAGATCCACTGAAAGCGCGGGAGCAGCGCGAAGCGATTGCCCAAACCCGGTCGGAACCCGTACCGTCGATCTCGGCTAACCTCACATTCAGAACCCCTGAAGAATTCGGTCCGAACGTATTCGGATTCCGGATCCTGGGCGGTTGGAGGCTGAATGTCTGGCAGCAATGGAGTGATGGCGGTAAAATGTTAATGAATCCGCTCGATAATTACCGTCAGCACAATTATGCGGAAGTAATAGATTACTTGAATACCGATATCAATCTCAGCAAAGATTTAATTGTCGGATCAGCGCGGGTCGGATTATATATGCAGATTACGAACCTCTTTAATTATAAAGGTATTCCGAATCCCCAATATTGGTTCCGGTACATCGACTCGCTCAAGTTTCCATGGTTAACCGGTGACCGCAAAGGTAACGATAAGATCGGAGACTATAAGCAGGACTATATCGACCTCGGTTACCATACCTGGAATCAATGGATCAACCCGAGACACATATCGTTCGGCTTAAAAGTCCAATTATGAGTTTTGCTTAACGATACTTACATAGGAGGTTAGCTCTATGGTTCGCGTGACACCTCGAATAGCGGGAAGTATATGGCTGCTGCTTGCCGGGTTGCTGCTGATGCCGGTTCAGGAAGCTATCGCTCAACGCAGAACCCATAACATGGGTGATTATCTCTATCTGATGGATATTCAGGATATGCTTAATTTAAGCAGCCAGCCTGAATTCTCGCCTACCGGTACATGGCCTCAGGATTATTACAGGTACGGTACCGTTGTGACCTATTGGACCGGCCATAGTGTAGGTAAGTGGGTTGATTCGGCGGGAGTAGAGTTGCGTTCGGAGGATCAGATGTGGCCTTCGAACTCGGGTTACCGGCAGCCGCCCGACTACGGAATGAAAGAATACCGCCGCGTGGAGCCGCCGAATGTCTACGTAGTCGTTGACGGAGAACTCCGCCCCTCCTCCCGCAGATACGACGGTCTGCTCGATCCCGATTTACCTTCGGATCAGATGGTTGAACTGAAATATAAATCGCCGCCGGGTATAGAAGTCACTAAACGTACGTACTCGTTCGCCAATCATAATTATAACGACTTTGTGCTTTACCATAACCAGTATGTATGTACGTTCGACTGGGACGAAGATCCTTTCCCTGATACCGATACGAATCAGGTATTTGAGAATGTCTATATATATATCGGATATGCATTTCAGGTCGAAGAAGGAACAAACTTCACGCAGACCCGATGGTACAGCGAATCGAAGGGGGATTGGGCGACGTTTGAAGTAGTTCCCTCTCAAACCGTTCCCGGTGGAAGACCCCTGTTCGTATCATACGGCTGGAACGGAAACCATCCTGATATCGGGGAGTTCGAACCCGGGGGGCGGAGCTTCGACAATACCGGTAATCCGCGCTTCGCCTACGGGATCGGCGGGACGACGCCGATGCCGTCCGGAGAATTCGTTTCATCCGCATACGGAGGGTGGGCAGCGTTGCATGTCGATACTTCACCGGGCAACAAGGATGACAATTTCGCTCAACCGCTCTCAATCAAGTCACATTCACGCATCGACCACGTGTGGAATCGCCGGGTCCCGGGTTTTGCGACTTTCTGGGATTGGGCTGCATCCGGAACCAAAGAGAGGGTGGAAGACGGCGCCGGCTGGCCGAATGACCCCTCGGCCCATCCAGGGAAACTTACATGGCAGTCTTTCGGACCGTTTAACCTCGCGTACCGGGATACGATCAATATCGTATATGCGGTCGGTGCAGCGGGTATCAGCCGCCAACTCGCCGAGGAGAAAGGCCGGGAATGGCTGCGCTGGTACCGCGGAGAAGCCGGAGCCACCTTCGACGATGCGGCAAAAAATGCTCTCATTGCAACCGGACGCGATTCACTCTTCCAGATGCTCGATCGCGCAAACTTCGCATGGAGCCGGGGATTAGAGATACCGAGACCTCTCCGGTCTCCGGATCTGACGGTGACTCCGTTCCCCACGCGTATCCTGATCGAGTGGGAAAATCTCGCCAATAGCAATCCTCAGGTCAG
>CAZBUK010000108.1:0-10593 GCA_964495085.1 uncultured Ignavibacteriales bacterium | reverse complement strand
TCATATAGATATACCTTTTCCAATGCAATCTTCCGGTATGTTCACTTAGCCAACGATTATTTTGGATACCGATGCTTATCCATCTAAATTGCTTACTTCATTAAAACTAACCGTCTGGTTTCAACATATTGTCCTGCTTTGAGCTGATACACATAGACGCCGCTGGCAAGCCGGCTGGCATCGAAGAAGTGTGAATACTCACCCGGTTGAAGCGATTCAGTGATTAGTATCTCGACCGTCCTGCCAAGAAGATCGTATACAACGAGATTTACACTTGTTTGTTCCGGAATTGTAAATCGTATCGTCGTTGTCGGGTTGAACGGGTTCGGATAATTTTGCATGAGCTCAAACTGAACGGGCAATTCCGGGTCGCCGGCTACTGAGGTCGGTTCGCCACTGCCGTAAAGATGCCGTACCGTGTATTCCCATTCGGAACCCGTCCATTCTTCCTCCGTCTCGATGAGCAAATCGCCGTCGTTCGAATATTGAAAAGTCACTCGGCGGGAGAAGATCCATTCAACACCTGCCCAGGATGAATATAATCTTAACGACACATCACCCTGAGGCGTATATTCCGATTGAGTTCTTGAGCTATTGATCCATTCCTCCGCAACTTGATTCCATAGCTGCGAGATGAGTTCGGTCTGGTTTCCCGCTCCGTCATATGTATATAATGCGCGGTTAAAATTAAACCATTCTTCATCGGAATCATCATAAAGCTGAGAAGTACGCACGGTATTATTTCCATTTTCATATTCATACAAACGTCGAAAACTATTCGTCCATTCATCATCAGGAACATTATAATCCTGGTAGAGCTCGATTATTCTGTTACCGTTCTCGTACTCCGACAGAATCCTGAACTCGGATCTCCATTCATCGGCGTCGTAAACCTCCTCTAATAATTCTATTTCATTTTGTTCGGAGTCATATGTCCAGGTTAATCGATAATCCGGTTCCCATTCACCCGACCAAAAATAAATAACTATTTCCGAGGTCCTTCCTTCACTCGTATAACTAAAAGTATTGCGTTCTTCAGAAATCCAATCATCATTCTGCCAGAGCTCATAAATTATATCAAGCAGTCGGCCTGAATTGTCGAAGGATAAAAACTCCCGCTCGGTATTTATCCATTCCTCCTCCATCCAAACCTGATTGGTAGCTATCGATGGCAACGAAGCATCGCCATCGTAACTGTACACGTCCCGCTCTACGTTATCCCAGGAATCGAGCGTGTATGACTGAATCCTGAACTCAATCATCCGGTTTGCATCGTCGAGAACTATTACCTCGCGTTCGTTGTCATGCCACGTTCCACCAATAAAGACCTGCCGAATATATATTACCGCTTCCGAGTCTACAATTTTTGAAAATCCCATGAAATTGTGACTGAACCGGGACTGATCATAATTCCGAATTAAGATATTTCCGGCGGTTCTTTCCATTTCAGGAGACATTTGTGAAGGTCTGTTACCGAGCCGCGACCGGTCTTTTTCAGCCGCTTCTAAGTAATTACCCGTTGTGCTGAAAAACGTCATACTAATTCCAATGAGAAGGTAAAAAAGAATTGTAATATATCGGATCTTCGTATCGTTATACCATCTATTCATACTTTCCTCCCAAAAAGAATTGTGTATAAAATTATTAAAATGAGTACTCTCTTCTTATATATATAAATAGCAACCTTGAAAATGGAATAAATATCGATTGTTTTTATTGTTTTTGTTGTTTTTGTTGTTTTTATTGTTTTTTTATCGCTTCTCGTTTGAATTCAATGATAAGTCGAACAATAACATCGCTTTACCGGATTGTTGGAGCTATGATAACAAAATGAGGTAAATACTTGTATTCAAAATAGCAGCAACTTTATAACGACCTCCATTCTGATATTGTGATCATCTTGTTAACCGATGACAGCTTTCTGATGGTTGGATATGATTATACTAAGACTTATAGTCATAGAATTGTTAATTGAAGGTCAAAATCGTGGTTGCCGGGCGGGTAGATGAAGGATACCAAAAATCGGGCAGGGGAATTAAACATGCGGCAATCCCGGCTTGAGCGGTCGCTAACCCGGTAAATATTTACTCAGCATAAAACAGAACACCACAGTCGTATTAAACTGTGGTGTTCTGGGGTGCGTTACTCTCGTCAGCTTCGAGGGAATTTGTAACTCCATGAATCTGCCATCGAAGCTATAGCTCCGCGGGAGCAGAAAATCGGGCAGCTATTTATTCAATATCAGCCTCTTCGATTCGATATACTCTCCGGCATGCAATCGATAGATATAGACGCCGCTTGCAAGATTTGAGGCGTCGAACGGAATCTGATGGCTTCCGGCGTTCAATGTATGTTTATCGATAGGCGCCGCGACTTCTCTTCCGATGATGTCGTATATTTTCATCGATACCTCGGATTCGCGGGGGAGGGAGAAGCTGATTATAGTGGTTGCATTGAACGGATTCGGATAATTCTGTTCGAGAGAGAAAAACAACGGATTATTGACAAATGGATCTTCACCATCGACAGAGGTGGGGAATTGTTCGCTGATAAACGAAAAACTTCTGATTCGGAACAGTTGTTCTCCTTCAGTACCTTTGAAGCGTAAATAAACATCATGCCTGCCCGATACGGCAGCGACCGTATCGGTGAAGGTTTCGTATGTAGTCCAGGTCCCCGTATTCTCAATGGTTACCTCGGCAATTTTTTGTCCGGTGTCGATAGAATCAAGCCACACCTCGACGATACCGCCTGATGTAGCGCTGGAGGCTGCAACATTGAGACCGATAGGTTTTCTTCGATACGCTGCACCTTCTTCATCGCTCCCGAATTCAACTCCTGCATATAAAGCCCAGTCATCGCTTTCGATATTTCCCAGGTAATCGGAGAATCGTTGTACACCGAATCTGTTTGCCGGATATTGCGCGCCGATAGCGGAATAGGCATCGCGATATATGTACAGATGAAAAAGGGCAGGTTTACCCCTGACGTACAATCCCTGTTGATTGCCGGTGAAATTGTTAAACTGAACAACCTCGGTTCCGAGAACTGTCGCATTAATCGTTCCGCCTATCTGAATCCAATCGTACCCGTCGGCGCTGTAGTAGCCGGACATCATGTGCGCATTCCGAACCAGCTTCAACCAGACCGTCGAGCCGATCGTATTCTCCGTCTCATAGTATCCGTCTTCGAAGCTGAATGCAAGAACGTTATCACCCTGATCGTTCATAGTACTGAACACCTTGACCTGATGCGTTTCTGGTCCGTTAAATATCCAAAGACCTGCCTCGTCGGATGCGATCTCCGGATTGAAATGCAGCCGTGTTATCAGCGAGTACTGATGCTCGCCGTCGTTCTTAATAACCGTATTATTTCCGAATCTCCCCGATCTGGGTTCCAGATATAGCCAGCCCGGCTGTTCGGTCAGAGAAAAAGTTGCGAGGGGCGTAGATCCCAGAAAAGACCATTCCGGATCAAGAACGCCGCCGTCGAACATATCCGATTTCGGGACCATCCACGGTATACTGCCGCTGGGAAGATCCGGAGCTAATTCGGCATTGTTCGAAGGATACTGAATTCTGGGCCAACCCTGAGCGTCATAGGTTATCCTGTGGAGGAGACCCTGTCTCCCCTGGGCATACCAATTGCCGGTATGGTAACTGTGTCCTACAGCCCAACTCGTACCATCATCCAACAGCACTGCAGGTGAAATGTGGTTCGGCGTTTGGAAGTTTCCCCTAATACCCTGGAACATGCCTCCGTTCATAATCGTCCATGCCGCCGGATCGGCGGATAGGGTATCGCTTCGCATCACGTATTGCAGTCCGACAAGATGCTCGGCGAAGCTGTAGTAATATGTGCCGTTGTATTTCCACATAACCGGACCCTCCGCCCACCCATAGGGATGCCCTTCGGATTCCGGGTTCAACCATGTTAAACCAAGCACATTGCCGTTGGGTTGGCCGTTCAACCCCAGTTCTACAATATGATTATTACCTCTGCCAGCTTTGGTCAGCAGATACCATTTACCGGTATCTTCATCGATAAAGATGGAATTATCTACGCCTAAGCCCGGCACGCCTGCCGGAACCTGTACTTGCGTCGGATAGCTCCACTCACCTGCCGGATCGTCGGCGGTGACAAAGTACATCGCGCCGCCTCCTCTGCCGAAATAATGCCAATACGTATTATTGTAGAGTACCATATGTCCGCCCCAAATTCCCCCGCCGGGACTATTTCCATAAACAAACCAGTCGGGTGAAACCGGTTGGGCAATTACTTCCCAATGAACTAAATTTGTGGAACGGTATATTTTCGGAGTCGGGTTAAATGAGGATCCGGAGGTATAAAAGTAATTGCCTATCTTTGTCAATGTGGGGTCGGGATGGTCGCCTGGAATTATCGGATTGACAAAGGATTGAAATGAGGGGGATTGGGCAATACCTGCATTGAGGGCTATAAAAATCAAGCATAACATGTGTAAAATTGGTCTTTTCATTGTGATACTCCATGAACCAATGTCTGAAGAGAGTCTCGATATTTTTAGAGCAGCCAAAAGTCGATTCTCTTGTTAATTATAAATGTACTTAATACATTTATAAATCCCAAATGAACAAAGGAAGTTGTCTATGAAGCAATTTATCAGTTTACTCATCTTTATTGGACTTTTTACAAGCGTGGGCGGATGTACTCGCGAAGAGACTGTCCCCGCAAAAAATCCGGTCATCTGGGCGGATGTTCCGGATCCTTCGGTCCTCAGAGTCGGCGATACGTATTATATGAGCAGCACGACTATGCACATGAATCCCGGCGTCCCGATCATGAAATCTAAGGATCTCGTAAACTGGGAGATAATAGGCTACACGTATGATATACTTGACGATAATGATAAATTGGCTCTCAGGAACGGAGAGAACGCATATGGCGAAGGTTCTTGGGCGAGTAGTTTGAGGTATAACAACGGGTGGTACTATGCGGTTACCTTTTCCTACTCTACACAAAAAACACACATCTATAAAACGGATGATATCGAGGCCGGTACATGGAGTGAGTCGACGCTGAACCGTGTATACCATGATTCTTCACTCTGGTTTGACGACGATGGCGGCGTTTACCTGGTTTACGGCGTCAACGATATCAGGATCATCGAACTTACCCCGGATGTCGCGGCAGTCAAACCGGGCGGTCTCGATCGGATCATCATACCGGATTCACGCCGGATCACCGGCGCCTCCGAATTTCATGTGCCGGCAGAGGGGTCGCATGTTTATAAGGTCGACGGCACGTACTATGTTTTCCTCATAACGTGGCCCAGGGGCGATATGCGCACCCAGGTAGTGTACCGGTCGGATAGTTTAACCGGTCCATATGAAGGGAAGATAGTGTTGAAGGATTCGGGAATCGCGCAGGGGGGATTGATCGATACGCCCGATGGAAATTGGTATGCTATGCTGTTTCAGGATCATGGAGCGGTCGGACGCATCCCGTTTCTGATTCCGGTTACGTGGGAGGATGGATGGCCGGTTCTCGGAGTGGATGGGAAAGTGCCGCGCGTATTGGATATTCCGGCGGGAACAGGCAGTTTGAACGGGATCATTGCATCGGATGAATTTGAGTGGGGTTCCGAAACGAATGTTTCGCTTCCGTTGGCGTGGCAGTGGAATCATAATCCGGACGATAGATATTGGTCCGTCACCGATCGTCCGGGATTTCTCCGGATCGTAAACGGGAAAGTGGATACCGACTTCATGGATACACAAAATACGCTCACGCAGCGAACATTCGGACCCGAATGTTCGGGATACATTGCGATGGAAATAGCCAATATGAAAGACGGGGATTACGCCGGACTCGGCGCACTGCAAAAGAATTATGGATTTGCCGGTGTAAAGAGAGCCGGTGAAGCCAATTTCATTGTCATGATAAACGGCAGCTCTGGATCGAAAGAGGAGATGGAAAGCATTCCTCTCGATCTGGAAAGAGTATATTTTAGAATCGATATGGATTATGAGAATATAACCGACGAAGCATATTTTTATTATAGTCTCGACGGCGTAGAATGGGAAAGAATTGGGGATACACTCCATATGTCGTATACGCTTCCCCATTTTATGGGATATCGTTTTTCATTATTTAATTACGCGACTAAAACGACGGGGGGATATGTGGATTTCGATTATTATCGGATAACCGGTACAGTTGAGGCTCACGATTCCTAACCCGATGGCTGATATCCGTTGATTTTTAGCTTTCTCATATTGCATATAATTCAGAGAATATCTAAATTTTAATCGATAGAACGATCCACCAGATACCGAGGTCTTACCTCATTTCTCTTACCGATCGACTATCACTAACATGATCCTTTTCGTTACTCCTGAAAATCTTTATTCTTGCAAAGGAGTGAACGAGTGTGAGAATTTTCAGAGTACCTTCCGCTCAAAAAATAGCCTGCCGGCTAGCTAGCGGGACCATAAGATACATCTCTTCATATCCCCTCAGAATTCCAAGATCAAAATATCCGAAATGAGCATACTATGATCACGTTCATTAATTATTGTCAGGATAGGGAAACAGAAAGATACATTAAGATTGTATTAATTATTGTGTTGCTGATCGTGAGTAATGTAGTTTATCCACAGATATCCGAGGACTTTCTGTCACCCGTAAACACGTCCCACGTTCAAACATTTTCGGGACATCCCGGTATTGGGATAAATGCTAAAGATAGTGAAGAAAATACTATCCGAAACCTGACGATTGAAGCCCGGGCAACTACCGCCGTAATAACATGGGATACCTACGATGATTCGCTTCAAGGTACGGTACGCGGATATAACATATATCGTCGTACGCATTCGGAGAACTATGAATCACCGATCGGTTTTGCAGGGTTGGATCCATTCTATGTGGATTCGAGGCTGGAGATGGGTACGACGTATTCATACAGGATAACAGCTCGATTCGATGCCGGAGAGGGAGGTCTTTCTGACGAGCTATCGATTACTACACTCCCAAGCCGGAATAATTTATATACCTATGCGAATCTTAAGATGGCCGTCCTGATTTACAAGAACACCAACCGGGGTATAATATCCGACGAGCACATACCGAGGATAAAAAAAGGCATAGAGCTAGCCCGGTTGTTTATCTGGCGTAACTCAAAGATGAAATTAAATCTGCAGATAACTTATTATGAAATTGACGAGTATAAGAATTTCGGAAATTTTGACGATTATTGGGGGAGCGTACAAACGACAGCGACACATATGAAGGAACTCGGTATAATCAATACACAGTATGATCTAGTCTTCCGAATATCATTGGCGACCAATGGTTATTGGTCTTACGGAACGTTTGATCTTAATTTGCCCGGTCCCTCGCGTAGAACGGGTTTTTCCCATGCGGTCTGGCCTTGTCGATCCGGCGTACGGCATCCCGGAGATGATCCCGAGACACATTACGATTTAAGCTGGGTGTTTCTGCATGAAGTTCAACATGCCATTGATACGATCTATGATATAAACGGACTGCCGCACATGTACCATGGAGACAGGCCCCACATTTTTCCGTATCCTGTCGGAGAACATTATCATTTCCAGGCAACAATGTTTCAGATTTTTAATGCATATGAACATTTGACAAACGAATGGGGAGACATAAACGAAGCGTGGGATACAAGTAATTTCGGATTTCCAGATGATGAACCTCTTGTGCCGATGGATGAAGTCCGGTTCGGGAGCGATCCGGCGGTACGGGATACGGACGGGGATGGATTATCCGATCGCGATGAATTTTTAAACGGTATCTATAGCGGTAGCGACCCCAATAACATGGATTCAAATGGCAATGGTATTCCCGATGGTGATGATCCATATCCGAGATATCGGGTGAATACATATATTGATTACTCTTTGCCTGGTATTGGAAGCGACGGTGAGCGTGCGATGACATTAGCGATTGACTCAGTTAGTTACACGCAAGTCGGGTATGCTTCAAAAGTGTATCTCGCATACGATAACGATTCACTCTACATTACTCTTCACCTTTCCGGATACTGTGAGTATGTCGATTTTCGATTCGATTTCGAGGGGGATGGTATGTGGTATGGGCGCGGGAATACAGAAATGCGTATCTCTCCGAATCTAAACCGGATCGTGGAATTGCGATCCTTGGATGCAAGTCCCGAAGGCCGCGAATTCTCGCAATCGATTGATGAATGGGCGGGAGGAATATGGGATGATCACCCCCAATACAAACCGCATTTCGGCCGAAGCGTATTTGAGCCGGAGGGAATCAATCTTAAGGTAACCATGAATTCTTCGTCGGAAATCTATCTCGATCTCGCGATTCCCAAAAACGACTATGCAGGATTGCATCTTCAGCCGGGAAACGCATTAGGTTTGAACATATACTATCAGCGGGTGAATAATGATCCCTTACAATGGGCAAGTGCATTTGATTATTATAGCTATGTTAGTTTTGTCCTGCATGAGTACGATTTTACCCGATTCGCCGGTGGGAGCGGTACACCGGCAGATCCATACCTGATCGGGACACCGGAGCACTTAGACAATGTAAGAGATTTCTACTGGGCATATTTTAAGCAAATCTCCGAAATTAATCTTGGGGTTGCCCCGTGGAATGAGAGTACAGGATGGGAACCGATAGGCGATGAGAATACAAAATTTACCGGATCGTATGATGGTAACGGATTCGCTATATCGAATCTTTCTATCCGACGGCCTGAACAGAAGTGGATAGGTTTATTCGGTTATACGGAAGGTTCGGAAATGACCAATATAGTTATACACAATGTAAATATTTCGGGTGAGTCCTGTGTCGGAGGTCTGGTGGGAAAAATGAAAAATAGTACAATCTCCAACAGCATGGTTGACGGAACGATCTCGGGTAACTGGAACATCGGAGGGCTAGTGGGGGAATCGACCGATAAGAGCATAATTCAAAATAGTAATGCAAACGTGAATGCTCATTGTAATAATCGAAATGCGGGCGGGTTGGTGGGGACGCATATCTTGGGCAGTATAGTTCGGGACAGTTATGCAGTAGGAACTGTGACCGGGGGTGGATCGCTGGGAGGTCTTGTCGGCGAACATTACAACTGCAGTATTAACAGCTGCTATGCAACCGGAAATATATCCGGCGGTGATTTGCTCGGCGGTCTGGTGGGAAACAATTCCGGAGGCAGTAGCATAACAAATAGTTACGCAACCGGTACTGTGCTGGGATACAGTAAGGTCGGCGGCCTGGTTGGATGGAGCATAGGAAACAGCGCAATTGTAAATAGTTTTGCAATCGGTCTGGTACAGGGAAACGAACTCTCAGGAGGACTCTTGGGAGTGCAAGATGCCTCAAGTCATACCTCGTACAGTTACTGGGATGTGAATACCTCAGGTTTGTATTCATCTGCCGACGGAGAAGGGAAGACAACTACGGCGATGAGTTACCCCTATGATTCGGATACGTATATTGGCTGGAATTTCATAGAGATCTGGGATAACGATACTACATTTTATGTAAACAATGGGTATCCATTCCTGCGATGGCAGCAGATACCAGCAAAACCTACTTTTCAGCTTGCATTATCGGTTTATCCTGAAAACAGCGGCACGGTTACCGGTGAGGGTTCGTACGAAGAGGGGGATACCGTCACCATAACAGCATCTCCTTCTGAAGGCTTTATCTTTGTGAATTGGACTATGGGCGATGAAATTGTCATGGATGGTGAATTTCCTGCGGGAGCAACGTTTATATATTTTATACCGGGATTCGATGTTACGTTGGTCGCAAACTTCGATAACGCACCAATAGAAACACCCGTCCTGGTATCGCCCGATAATGGAGCTATTCATATCGCGGTCGATACGACATTGATCTGGAATGAGTGTGAATATGCACAAGCATACCATATGCAGCTTTCCACCGATCCGGAATTCATCACCTGTATCATCGACTCGACCGGTATTACCGAAACGTCTATATATATCCAAGGTCTTGAGAGTAATACCCGATATATTTGGCGCGTTTGTGCAAGCGGTGTAGGGGGAACAAGCAACTGGTCGACAATATGGAGTTTTACGACAACCGATGTTTCATCAATTGCCGGAACGGGCGAAGATGTGCCTGCAGAATTTGAATTGAATCAAAACTTTCCGAATCCCTTTAATTCATTTACCGTCATAAGATACGGATTACCGGTGAGAAGCTTTATCATCTTGACCGTATATAATTATCTCGGTCAATGCGTGAGAACTCTCGTTCATGAAGAACTTGCCGAAGGGTTTTATGAGGTTACTTTCGATGCATCCGGTCTGCCGAGCGGCATATATGTGTATCGTATCCAGAGCGGAGATTATATGGCGAGCAGAAAGCTTATGCAGGTGAAATAAAGAAAGAGTAAGAGGGTTTCTCAGGAACTCATTTAGATTTTGAGTCTTTGGATCCATATCAGAGCATTATGCTCTATTTTACTTTTATGGAACCATACACAATGCTATTATATATATTATCAGGAATAAACACATCTGTCCAAAATAAAATATAAAGAATTTTGAATGATTCAGGTCCACCAAG
>CAZBUK010000107.1:0-10739 GCA_964495085.1 uncultured Ignavibacteriales bacterium | reverse complement strand
TCTTTTTGGGCTAACGAGTAGGTTGAATTCTTATTTTTACACAGTCTCTGAAGGCGGGGGCTATGGATCTGATTATAATAAACTTAATAGACACTACTTGATTGGAGGTTTTAACCCCTTCAATTATAAAATTATCTCTGTCGCATAACATCAGTTATCCAGATTATTTCTCACACCGGAGAGATGAGATGTTGGTAGTACAATAATATCCATTCATAGCGGCACCTCAGAGAAGCGCAACAACAATCATACTGAAATATTCAGGCTTCCCTCCCGATAGAGTCGGGATCGGGGCTCAGCCCGGCGAAGTTGTCATTCAGTTGAATGATAGGTGACGACGACTTTCCCGGTGATATAAAACCGCTTGCAAGTATTTTCGTGCAAATCGGATCCCTCCCCGCTTTACTCCATCCGTTCGAGCCGTGCCGCCCAGCCGCCCCCCTCCGAAAGAAAGACGCTCAGCCGGTCGTTCCTGGTGATCGTGCGAACCTCGCGCCGGTAATCCGTTGCGTCGCGGTCGGCATTGAGGCCGTCAGAAAAGATCACCGCGCGATATTCGCCGTCGGGAAGAAATGAGAAATCGAGCACAAGCTCGCGGGATTCCCAGTTGGTCATCGCACCGACGTACCATGCATCGTCCTTCCGGCGGGCAAGAACGGCATATTCGCCGACGTTCCCGTCGAGCGCGACGGTTTCATCGAATACCGTGGGAACGCTCGTTATAAAATCCACGCTCTCCTGCTCGCGCTTGTAAGCGGTCGGATTGTCGGCAAGCATCGCAAGCGGCGATTCGTAGACGATATACATCGCGAGCTGATGGCAGCGGGTCCCCTGGCTCATCGGCATCGAAAAGACCGGCCTGAATATATGCCGGTTTGCATTCCTCATCGCCCCCGGCGTGTAATCCATCGGACCCGCGAGCATGCGGATGAACGGAATCGAGACGTTGTTTCGCGGCATGTCTTCGTTCTCCCACTTATGATACTCGAGTCCGAGCACCCCCTCGAACGTGATGACGTTCGGATAGGTACGCTGGAGTCCTGTCGGTTTATACGCGCCGTGAAAATTCACCAGGAGTCTGTGCTCGGCTGCGGTGCGTGCGGCCCGGTAGTAGAAATCCACCATCCGCTGGTCGTCGCGGTCCATGAAATCGATCTTGAATCCCTTCACACCCATCGCGGCGTAGTGCGAGAAGATGCGCTCCATATCGCGGTCGATGGGAAGCCAGCCGCCCCACAGCAGCACTCCTACGTTCCGCTCATCCGCATACGCGATAATTTTTTCCAGATCGATAGCGGGGACGGTTTGCAGCAGGTTATTGCTTTCCGACCATCCTTCGTCGAGAAGTATGTAAGCGATGCCGTTCTCCGATGCAAAGTCTATATAATAGAAATAGGTCTCCGTGTTGATCCCCGCCCGAAAGTCCACGCGCGATATATTCCAATCGTTCCACCAGTCCCATGCAAGCTGTCCCGGTTTGATCCAGGAATCGTCCTCAATCCGAGAAGTGGCGGCAAGCCGGTAGACCATATCGTTGTCGAGCAGCTCTTTGTCGTGCGTACTCACCGCTATCGCACGCCACGGGAACTTTCTTTTCCCGCCGGTTCGTGCGATATAGTGAGCCCGTCTCGTCGCAAATGCCTGCAGATTGTTGTGTCCTCCCTGCCTTTCCTGCAGTGGATATCGCGCATAATCGCTGACGAATCCGCGGCGGGTTTCGGCGTTGATGCGAAGGAATCTTCCCGGATAATCTTCCAGGTCGGCTTCGAGAACAGCCGCTTTCTTTCCGTTCTTCAGCTCGACGAGGAGAGGCGTGAATGCGAACCGCGTATCGTCGAAACCGGAGAGCTGTGTATGCGTGTAGTGGCTCTCGAACGAAGTGGCGTATATATCATCCTCCCGCGAACCGACATAAGGTATGAATGCAAAATAATCGTCGTTAAAATTCAGGTCGGCGTGCTCCCAGATGACCGTAATGGGTTCTTCGAACGAGGTAAAGAAACGGTAGGCGGCTCCGTCGTCGTATGCTCTGAAAATCAATCCGTAATCGTTCCTGAAATGCAGGGTCAGCTCATTGTACCGATCGATCACCTCAGCTTTCTTATAGATCCGCGTCTGCAGGGTCCGGTCCACCGATAACGTTTCGGAATTTACGACAACCGGAGACCTGCCCAGGTAGTGTCCGTCGTAAAGCTGCATCGAGAGCAGTGACGGGACCAGCACCGTATCGCCGTCGTGCTGGATCTCCCACTCGATCGAGTCGCTCACCATGACGGCGACCTGCAAGCGGCCGTCGGGGGACGCTATCCGGAAGGATTCATTCCTCTGGAAGGATGATGAAGTCTGCGTGTAAAAAAATATGACGATTATCAGAGTATAGAAAGTTCTCATCAGGGTTCTTTCAACTATTTGATGGTTTTATCCCGGATAAGGTCGAATACAATAACATTTACCGGTGTGCTCTCAAGAAGGATATACCCAACATAAATATGCACATCGCTAAAATCAAGTCTCCGGGACTGCATAGGGGCATGGGTGGAAAATTTTCCTGGATAGAAATGGCAGGACCGGCGGGATCACATCCAATCATGGAGGGACGGGGCGTTTCGAATGCGGATTATATGAAGTTCCGGGATATTTCTATCCCGGAACTTCCGTATCATACCTATCCATACGTGCAAGCGGATCCGGACTTACGAGTAGCCTGTACCGATCTCGCTATTTCAGGAGTACGAATCTTCTCGTCTCCACGAAATTTCCTGCCTTCAGCCTGTACTAATAGACTCCGCTCGAAAGATGCGAAGCGTTGAAAACAATTGAATGCCGTCCGGCCTGCTGTCTTTCATGCACCAGGGTTCCGAGTTCACGTCCCGCGACGTCGTAGATCGTCAGCGTTACCACCTTTTCTGCAGCCAGCTCCCAGCTGATCGTCGTGTTCGGGTTGAACGGATTCGGATAATTCTGATCCAGTCTATACGAATAGGCGATCGGTCGATCGTCGTCAACGCTGACGGCCGATGTAACCGTGATCTGCACGGGAACGGATAGGTTGCCTCCATTGCTCGTTATCTGCAGCTGGCCCTGATAGTTTCCTTCGGCAAGCCCTTGTGCATTGAAGGATACGACGACATCGTGAAAACCTCCGGCATTGATCGTTCCGGACGGTGGATCGACCGTCCAGCGCGTAGGTCCTTCCGCGACCGTTAGCTGACCCGAGGTTTGGTTCGTCGCTCCGTTATTGTCGGTGACGGTAAGGTGGTACGTAAACTGTCCGGGCTGCGTATATGCATGATTTGCGATCATCTGATTGCTCGTCTGCCCGTCGCCGAATTCCCAGAAATAGGTCGTGATCTGCCCGTCGGGATCGTACGATCCGGAACCGTTGAAGGTCACCATCTGATTCACTCCTGCAGGATTCGGCGAGACTTGCGCGACCGCCACCGGCGCCTGATTCTGAACGCCACCCCCGGTATTCCCCACCGCACGTATCAGAAACGCGCCGTTTGGAGCGACCGTATTGAGATTCGACCATCCTGAGAAAACCCAGTTGAAAACGAAATAAAAGTAGCCCCAGTGACTGTTCCCGGGTTTTAGTCCATCGTGATCGTATCCGGCAGGGAAATTCAGATTCACATTCTGACCGCCGACGATGAGAGAAAACTGTTGTCCGTTGAGGAATCTGAGCTGGTTCAGGACGTGCGGCGGGAATTGGAATTCATACCATTTCCCGATTGGCGAGAGATCGAAAACGATCGTCGAGTCGAATACGAACGTACCGTCGTTCCCGGACACGAGAATTTGCACCGTATTCGTATTCGTCGACTCGGTCGTCATGAAAAACCGTATTTTTTCCAGGTCGAAATCTTTGTCGAGCTGAAAATCGTTTCTCCAGTAAAAATAAACGCCTGATCCCAAACCGAAAAAACCATCCGCAAAATTATCACCGTCGTCGAGGATGAGTTCCTCGGTATCGGCCGTGTGTGAGGGCTTCCGGAATTCACCCGGCGGAACATCGTTGGGCTTTACCATAATCCGACCGGCGATCTCCGACAGGAGATCGGGACTCATCTCCTGCGAGAGAGCTAAAGAAGCGCTGGATATATCCGATACCGCCGGCTTCTCTACGATCGTCTCTCCGCCGGACGCCGTGACTGAATACGATAACGCTCCGCTGCCGGTGTTCGATATTCTGAATACCGTCTGCCTGGTCCCACCCGGCGGCACCTGGATATCCACCTGGCTGACGGGAACGTGCAGTACGGCGGTTCCGCCTGCCTCAACAGTACCGATGAAGGCGCCCCTGCCGTGGCTACCGGCAAGAATTCTTCCGTCTGATTTACGGGAAGTAATATAGTTCACGATCACATTGCCCATGACATTCTGTCCGTCCTGTATCCAGACGGTCTGAGCACCGTTCAGCTGAGTGGTGGAAAAGACCCCGATGCTTGTCGCGACAATGTACAGTTTGCCGCTGCCTGAGGGGAGAATCGTCGCTGCCCTGACTGAAGGTCCGGGATTTTCCTGAGTTCCCGCCAGATTTCCCTCGACGACGGTATACGACTGTCCGCCGTTCACGGAATGATACAGACTGACGACGTTGTAATTCGAGAAGACCACCAGAATTTCATTGGCGTCGTCCGGATTAATCGCGACATGGTGGATATAAGCGCCCTCCTGAACTCCGGGGATGGATATATCGACGCGACCGCTCGTGGCAGTCGCCGCGTTCGTCAGTTTATACAGGATCGGGACGCCGGCATTGTTGCTCGCAGCATAATACAGGATATGCGCCGGCGTCTGTGAAATCGAGATTGCCGAAATCCCGTATCCCGCCGGTACGGTGAGATCGTCCAGCTGCGTCCAACCTACCGATGTCGGTGTAAATCCGGCCGGAATTGTGCTCAACTGGTTGTTCCGCCAGATGACATTTCCCGCCAGATAATACATGACATTTTCATTGTTCGGGTCGACGACGAAGGGATTGATAAACAGCATGTTCTGCGCTCCGGCAGGCGTGATGTTCGACCACCCCGCTTCCCAACTCGGATTATTCTGTTGATCGTATGCGAGCCGTCTCAGGTTGCCGTTCTGAGTGGATGTATAGGCGAAATTCTGACCGAAATATGAATATGCACCGTCTCCGCTGCTCACGTCCTCGATCATATTCGCGGGTGTACCCTGGGGCCGGAAAAAGGGTGTGCCATTGTCCTGCGTCCCTCCCATGATACGCGTATCGCCGGAGGTTCTGCTCATCGTTATATGATAGAACTGAGTTACGTTGTAGCCGTTGTTCTTATTCTCCCAGGGAAAATATGTAGCATACGACGTGGCAGTAATGTCGGCGGTGTAACTGAGTCCGCCGTCGTGTCCCCACCAGACTTTTTTCGGATCGGTCGGATCGAAGGCGAACGAATGAACGTCGGCATGAAAATTCGGATACCCGAACGATTGCGGATGATAACCGCCGACCCATGCGACCCGTGCGTCCGTAGGTTGCGTTGCGAATCCGTTAGTCGAGCGGAACAACGATGTCCCGCCGACCAGCACATAGTTCTCGTCGTCGGGTTTCACGGCGACGACGATATCGTATCCCCCCTGCGTATCGAGATAACCGACCTGCTGTGCGATACCGCCGAGGGCGGTAAAATCGGGCAGATTTTGCGTCCGGTCTTCGCCGGTTCCCGTGCCGACGTTCAGTTTATATAACTTTACCTCTTCCCTGTCGTTCACCGTCCCTCCCGTATGCACCAGCAGATAGGCCACGTTGGGATTCGACGGAGCGTAACAGACGGCGCCGCGTAAGGTAACCGACGGGTAACCTGCGGGTGTGATATTCGTCCACGTATCTCCGTTGTCGGTCGATCTGTATACTCCCGGAGGATTGGTCGGAGTGAATCCCTGAAACGGACTGGAGAGGACGGCGATCAGATTTCCGTTCGGAGCTACCGAAATATCGCTGAAGATATGCTGATTGAGACCCCCCAGAACAACATCGAACGAATCTCCTCCGTTGGTGGACCTGAATATACCCGCTCCGTTAGCGGCGACGAATACGCTCCCGGTGGTAGGACTGACTTTGATATTGAGGACATAATCGAAATCCGATGTCCATCGCGTCGGATCCGAGGTGACGGTAGAAGGCAGCACGCTCCAGTTTTCTCCGTTGTCCGTCGACTTGTAGATTCCATCACCTGTAAAAAATGCCGTACTCCCGCGGTCCTGCGCCGAACCCATAAACTCCCCGCTTCCGTAATACCAGATATGGGTGAATCCGGGCCTTGGATCCTGCGCAATCGCGGTAACGCTGAGTATCGTGGTGCTCGTGCTCTTCAGAGTCCAGGCTGCCCCGTTGTTGGTTGACTTCCAGATTCCTCCGGAAACACCACCCGCGAGTATGACGTTCGGATTCGTAACATCGACCGCCAGACCCCGCGTCCTTCCGCCGACATCGCGCGGACCGGCTTCATGCCATGTTATATTGGTCGACGCGCTCTCCCGCAACAGCCTGTTCTCGGCTTCAAGTTTCCGTGCGAACTCCAATTCTCTGGTTCTAATACCCTCGGGAATCTTGTTTGTGGCGGGATCCCTCAGCATATCGAAAAAATAATCCCACCTGGCTTTCTTCATATCGATCGATGCCTTCGGAGACGAAGACGATCTGATTCGCTCAGGCGATACCCGTTCGGGTAAACTTGTCTGCAGGTATAGAAATGTCGCGAACGCTATCGATAGGAAGATGCCTACCGATAAGGCAGACCTGTATAAGCTGCGCATGTTATGCCTCCATCATTGAGTGTGTATAAACTTTACCAGCGACCAGTATTCCAGATCCCCCATTCCTCTGATATGGGAGATTTGGATTCCGGTTTCGTTTCCAACCGAAAGTATCTTCCGTTCTTCTTCGCTCAATCCCGGGCGCGTATAGAGACGCAGTTCCGTTCCCGCGGGAAGTACCGGAGTCGAAGCGCCGTATTCGAACACCTCGACGATCCGGATTTGATAGACCGGTTCATCTCCGGTCGAATCGATGTTGAGGACCAGACCTCTCACCGCGGCATTCCCGGGAGGAATGGGGATTTGATAGCGGAGCGTATCGTTCACGGCAGTCTCATCCTCTTTTTTCTGTTTTGATGACGAGCATCCGAGTAAAAGCAGAATAAATACGAGCGGAAATAGTAAACGGAGATTCAAGATATTCATTTCATAACCGGTGCATATGATAAAAGTAGTTAAGAGACCGAAGCAATATTTATTTACCTGATGCGCCAATAAATAGATTACACTGAAATTCCCGGGTTTCCCTCCCGACAGAGTCGGGATCGGGGCTCACAGATATTTATTTCGTACTGTCCGGTCAGAATTCGACGGATGCTCCTCCCCAGAAATTTCTTCCCGCAGCGGGGAGTCCCCATTGCGAAAAATAAAGTTTATCGAAGAGGTTGTTCACCCGTCCGAAGAATTCAATACGCGCTCCCCCGGTAACGGGCATGGCATATGAAAATCTCAGGTTCGCAAGAAAATACCCCGGGAGCTTTCGGAAATGGGTTTCTCCTTCACGGAGGCCGAACTCCAGTCCCGTATAGTTAAGTTCGACCGCACCGCCGATGCCTTTCTGAACCGCATAGAGAAGCTGGAACCCAGACACCAGTTGCGGTCTGTACTCGAGCGTATCGGTGAACGCTCCGGCGTCGTTCTTCGATGCTGCAGTGAGATAAGTAAGCTGAAACCGTGCCGATAGACCGCCGCCCGGCCGGTACTGCGAGGCAAACTCGAATCCGTATGTCCGGATAACCGCTTTATTGATTCTCCGGAACTGTCTTTCAGGGAGCGATTCACGTACGATCCCGTTCCGAAGATACGATACAAAGAGCGTGACATCCGTCTCGACCCGGTTGAACCCTGCTGCGTATCCCGTCTCCAGTGAGTACAACGTTTCTGCCTCGAGATCGGGATTCGGCACGAATCTCCCGAGCGCTCCGGAGTATGCCTCCCGCAGCGTCGGGAACCTTATTTTCCTGCCTGCCGATATATTCACCGAATGTGACCGATCGATCGAATATATCGCTCCCGCTACCAGATTGTAATCGCCGACGGCGTCTCCGTCTGAAGTTCTGACCCCGTCGCGACTCACGGAGCGATCGTAACCGGCCCCCGTCGTAACCGAAAGCTTCTCGCGGAAATATTCGAGTTCAGCGGCGAAACTCATGACGTACTGGGAAAAGCGTTTCTCATGAAACGATTCGCTTTGAAGCTGCTCGGTATGCCGCGTCGAAAATGCCGATGCCGCAAGTCTTACAATCGATGAATTTGTAAGTACAGTCGAATACACAACTCGCCCGCTCCCCGTATAATCCAGACTCTTCTCTATATCGATTATCTCACCGAACGATTCGTCATGATACTGATCGATTTGCGAAACGAAACGTGTCCCGGAAAAACTATAGCGCAGCGACGAACCTCTGCCGGCAGTAAACCGGTGCTCGCCGTTTATTCCCATACCGATCCTATGCCACAAAGGATATCTCCAATAGCGGGGAATTGATACGTCGATCTCGGAAGGAACTTCCTTCTTCGAATCGGTAAATGAAGTCGAGATACCGACAGATCCGGCATCGCCATACGAGTAGTTCAGCCTGCCCAACAGGTTGAATGAACTGCCGCCACTGTTCACCCTGGTCCGCGACGGATTATCGGGGCTTTGAAATCCCGCAGGTAAATTATAGCCTTCGCTCGAGTTGTATGAGGCTGAGAGCAAATATGAACGCTCTTCTCCTCCGCCGATATATACTCCTGACAAATACCTGCTGCTGTTTTCGCCGAGCCTGCTTACGAATCTTGCCTTATTCGGCGTTGTCCGGACCGACCTCGACACCAGTTTTACAACTCCCGATACTGCATTAGGACCGTATGTAAGAGATGGAATTCCCTTCACCACCGATATGCCGTCGACGGCTTCGATGGGGATGTGGCCGAGATCAATTCTATTATCCCAGGGAATGTTGAGCGGGATACCGTCGAAGAATAGCATGATCCCCCGTTCGCCCGCGCCCCTGAGATAGAGAGTCGCCTCTCCCCGCGAATTGGTTTGTATCTTTGCAGAAGGCAAGAGGCTGCCCATATCGGCAAATGAAGCCCCGTCCCGAGTTTCCATCTGGATCGGATCGATCCGGACAGGCATTTTCAACTCGGGGGTACGTCCCGACTCAACGGTGATCCGGTCGAAGTAATACGTCTTCAATGAATCGGTATCTTGTGCGGTAACGACAATAGGAACACACGGCGCTATGGCGAGCAGGTATATGAAGATGTACCTATAACACATTGTATAATCCAATGGGAAGTCTCAATATTTCTTTTATCTGGTGATTTACGGCGGTATCGGGAATTTTGCACACCCTACTGTATTATATTTAAGCGAAAAAAACGACTGAAACGGCTCATCGGTCACCGATATTACCCGACATTTGTAGAAATCAGGCTGAAATGGAACATTTCCCGGTTTTCAGGGTGAAAAATATAATCGGGGATTATTCCCGGACAGCACGGCTGCCGTTCCCGACAGACCGGCGGCAGGTCCGTAGTCCGGGTAGACTGCCGTGGGCCGGCATGTCCGGGTGTTGACAGTTATTGAGAATAAATGCACATTCAGGGGGAGTCCGCAAAAAAGTCATCAGGATCGGAGGAACAGCTATGGCATCATTAGAGGAGATCCGGCGTGCATTTCCGGATTTCAAGGCCCGGTTGCTTGAGAAGTCGAACGTGGTCGCGACGGGCATCGGATATAAAGTGTCCGAAGGAAAGACGACCGACACGCTTGCCGTCATCTGTTCCGTGGATTTAAAACAGGCCAAGCATTCCATCGCCGAGAAGGATCTCATACCTCCGCTCATCGAGAACATCCCGACCGATGTCAATCCGACGGGAGTGATCTCTGCATTTCAGAGTCCGCGCGGGCGCTTCCGCCCTTCGCCCGGAGGCATCAGCCTTGGACATCCGATGATCACGACGGGAACTCTGGGCTGCTATGTGAGAAAAAACGGAAAGGTCTACATTCTCTCGAACAACCATGTGATCGCCAACAGCAACGATGCAATGCCGGGAGATTACATTCTGCAACCGGGTCAGGCAGACGGAGGGACGGATCCCCGGGACCGGCTTGCGCGCCTGACGGAATTCATTCCCATCAGATTCGAGGAACAGCCGAGTCCATGCCCGTTCGGCGGCGCCGCCGCGGGTCTGCTCAACTTCCTCGCATCCTCGAGCGGAAGTACGACGCGCATCAGAACCGTACGGATATCGGCCGCTGAAAATCTCGTCGATTGTGCGCTCGCGGAACCGTTGAATCCCGCAGATATCGATCAAAACATACTCGGTATCGGGGCGATCTCCGGAGTAACGGAAGCGACGCTGGGGACATCCGTCAAGAAGAGCGGGAGAACGACGGGCGTCACTGCCGGCACGATCGAGCAGATCGACGTTTCCGTCCGCGTCAATTACGGATCCGGGAGAACGGCGCTGTTCGTCGACCAGTTGCTTGCGGGCAGCATGAGCCAGGGAGGCGACAGCGGGTCGGCGGTACTCGACGAGGAGAATAAACTGGTCGGATTGCTCTTCGCAGGCAGTTCTACGACTACAATTATAAATAGAATTCAAAACGTGTTTCAGGCATTACAGGCAACACTCTAACGGACCTGCGAATAATTCAATTTTACAGCTGCTTCATCTGACCTCTCAATTTT
>CAZBUK010000106.1:6012-10961 GCA_964495085.1 uncultured Ignavibacteriales bacterium | reverse complement strand
CTCGATCCGGGCGCGCCGCATCTGCCGCGGCTTGTGCCGATCGACGGCTACGGCAGGGGCGGCTTCCAATTCGGCGGCATGTCGCACCGCGGCTCGCTGCTGTGCCTGCCGAGCGGCATCTGGGCTTGGCCGGTGACGCGCGCCGAGGACATCGTCGAGGCCGCGCTGGCGCGGGTGTTTGCCGAGGCCGGCGACATCGGATTGTTTCTCGTAGGCGCGGGCCGCGAAGGATGGGCCATGCCGGACGCGCTGCATGACCGGTTCCGCGCGTTGAAAATCAACGTCGAAGTGTCCCGCACCGGCACGGCGGTCAGCACCTACAACATCCTGCTCGGCGAAGGCCGGCGCGTGGCCGCTGGACTGATCGCGGTGGCGTGACGACTTTCCCTGCATCGCCCGGGCGACGAGGATAAGCTGGCGCGATGACGGATGCATGCCGGAGGTTGAACGGAGACTCGGATACAGATTCATCCTGCTTAACGGCGCATATTCACGGTCGGTTAAACCGGATGGCGGATTGGAATTCGAATTAAACCTGTTTAACCACGGCTGGGCTTCGCCGTTCAATCCGCGCCGCTTCGAAGTGCTTCTGCGGCATCAGGATAACGGCAGCGTGTACTTTGTGCAGATGCCCGATGATCCGAGATTCTGGCTGGGAGGCGATACCGTGAAGGTCTCCAGTGTACTGGGAATTCCCCAAACTATGCCTGCGGGCGAATACGAGTTGCTGATCCATTTTCCCGACCCGGAAGAACTCCTCTACGGCCGCCCGGAATACTCAATCCGGTTAGCGAATGAAGGGGTGTGGGAAAGTGAAACCGGATTCAATAAACTATTGCATACTATCGTCGTAGACGATGAACCAGACGATGAACAGTATGACGGGGAATTACGCTTCCGCGCATGGAGCAAGGATGTCGTAGCGGTCGAAGAGCCTGATCTTGCACTCCCCGCGAAAATTGAATTAATAGGCAATTACCCGAATCCGTTCAATCCTTCAACGTCGATCCGGTTTCGTTTAGCTGAGGGGGAATATGTTCGACTGACCGTATACGGTATCCATGGCCAACAGGTTGCTCGACTCATCGAGGGCTTTAAAGAAGCGGGAGAACACGAGGTACTATTCGATGCTGCAGGATTGGCGAGCGGTGTATATGTATATCGATTACAGGCAGGTGATGCGATCTCCGTTAGGTCGATGGTTCTTATGAAATAAATTCTCTTCCGATTCCTGATACGTAACTCTGTTACTCAAGGAGACGACTCACCCCCTCCTCCGCGCGTTTGCCTGCCGGATATTCTCGAATTGACCATCCTCAACAGTCCGTCCACCATAGTATGATCCGATCCCGTATCGGAGAGCCGTTTTAATATATGCAAGGCAAAAAGATAGTTCGTCTCGGCCCCTGTCCGATCGAGGGTATTTTCACGTATCGTCCCGGTTTCGTATGCTTCGGCGAGCTTAATATGGCTTATCGCCAATGAGAGCTGTGCCTGGATGTTGGATGTATCAGCCCGGGCAAGACCTCGAAAAAGATCATGAGAAAACTGATAATATCCCAGCGCGGTCACGGGCTCTTCTTTCTGCATATGAATATTACCGATCTTCTCGTGAGCGACTGCCAGGTCGCGGATGCCATCGGTGTGATTCGGATTCTTTTTTGCGAAATCGTTCCGGATCTCGAGCGATTGATAATAAAACCCAAGCGCTTTATCACTTTCTCCGCCGGCTTCCATGATCGATCCGAGCCGTTCAAGAATCAGGCCGAGATAGCGTGCTGTCCGGCGATCGCCGGAATCAGCAGCGTGCAGTTCCTTGAGGATGTTGTACGACCGATCGTACGAAACATGCGCACTTTCCAGGTCGCCTACATTGGGGAAATTCGGATTGCCGAGGATGTCCCCGAGTTTTATGAGACTGATCGCGAGTGAGAGTCGTTTGGCCGGAACTCCGGGGTGGGAGTCCGCGTCCCGCTCAAAGAATGCCAGTGCCTGCCGAGCGTAGACGACCCCCTGATCGAGATTGCCCTGCCACGCTTCAAGATCGCTCATCTTTTCGTGCACCAGCGCCAGACTGCGGTGTATCTCCGGGTCGTTCGGCCTGAGCTGGAGGAGCTGCGTTCCGATCTCCGCCGCTTTCCGGTAGCTCATGAGGGCGTCATCGACCTTGCCGAGATTCGGATTTGTCGGATTACCCTGCACATCCCCGATGCGCTGGTAGGCGAGTATGAGTTCACGGAGAATCTCCGGATCGCGCTCCGTCTCGAGCGTGAGCGAATTCAGATACTGAATGCCCCGCTCGACCAGAAGTTCGCGCGCACGAGTAGAGCCGGGGAGATCGGCTATCGCGTCGTGAAATTCGAAGATAAAAGCGTTGGCAAGATTCCGCACGTCGTCGAATCTCTGCTCGGCTCTCATTCTTTCGGCGTTTGCAATGCGCGACTGGTGCAGCGCCAGAAGCATGCCCGACAACAGCGAGAGCATAATGAGGAAGAAAGCGATTACTGCGGTCTTGTGCCGTCGGGCGAATTTCCTGGCGCGATAGAGCGCTGTATCCGGACGGGCCGTCACCGGCATATTGCTCATGTATCGGTTGAGATCGTTCAGAATTTCCTCGGCGGATTGGTATCTCCGTCCGGGTTCCTTCCTTATCGCCTTGAGTACGATATTATCGAGATCTCCGGACAGCTTCTTTATGATCCGGTCCGGAGACGATCCGCGATGCTGACTTCGTTCGTCGATTGATGCGGTATCCCCGCTTCCAGTCGATTGCCCTATCCTCGAACGTTTACTCCTGAATCTGGTACTCGGTTTTTCCGGATTCCATGAAGATATATTCGGCCCGGAATCCGTGCCAGCATGCCGTTCGATCGTGTACGGACGTTCTCCCGTCAGTAGCTCGTATAACAGTATCCCGAGCGAATACACATCGCTCGCGGTGCTGATTCGTCCGCCGGAAATCTGTTCCGGACTCGCATATTCAGGCGTAAGCAGCCGCAGTCCCGATTGCGTCGCCGTGAGCCCTTTGCTCCCATGCGCGTCGCTGATGACGCGGGCAATGCCGAAATCCAGGAGCTTTACGGTCCCGTCGTTTTTTACCAGGATGTTCGACGGTTTTAAATCTCTATGGACGATCAGATTGTTATGCGCGAAGCGTACGGCCTGGCACACCTGCATGAATAGGGAGAGTCGATCGTCGATGCTCAGTCGGTGTTCGTCGCAGTAGCTCGTTATTGGAATTCCGTCCACGTACTCCATCACGAAGAAGGGGAGACCGTCTTCGGTCGCTCCTCCGTCGAGCAGTCTTGCGATGTGCGGGTGCTCAAGGGTGGCGAGGATCTGACGCTCGGCGCGGAAGCGGGCGACGATCTCGTCGGTGTCCATACCCCGCTTCACGATCTTCAAGGCTGTTTCCTTGTAAAATTGATTGTCCGATCGTTCCGCACGGTACACCGCCCCCATCCCCCCGTACCCGATGAGGTCGACGATGCGGTATGGTCCGATCGTTGTTCCGATTCTCCGGTCGATATCCTCTTCGATCGAGACCGGCAGGAATGACATATCGAGAAGAGGAGGGGATTCGAGGAAATCGTCACGCTGCTTCTGGGCGGCGAGCAGGTTCTCCACGTCGTTTCGAAGCGGACGGTCTGTTTCCGGGAGTTCGTCGAGGAATCGCAGACGCTCGGTGTCGGGCAATTCACCGGCGATTTGAAAGAGCTCCTTGATCCGCTGCCAGCGTTCGTTAACCATTCGCGGCTCCGGAGGGAATCTTTCCGCACCGTTTTCTGCGCTTCCGCGCCTGCGAGATTATTTCTGCAGTGTACCTTTTCAGTGTCATGCCTTCGGTATGATGAGTGTGTATCCGGACTTTCGGTTTCGTCGAAGATGCGGGGAGTAACTCTCCCCGAACAGGCGATCCACCTTTGCCGGGAGGATTCGGTGATGTTGCTCTCCGGGCGCTTTTCGAATTTAGCATCTTAATGTATTATTAGCAATTCTATAGTCGGAGTAAAATCCGACTCGTCTCATGAGCGATTCCAATCTATGATTCAATTTTCCGTGTATACCGGCGGTATCGCTGAAGATTACGACGTTCCTCTCCCTGCCGGCCCGCGGTACGATTATATTTTCGGATTCTTTTGTATATTACCTGTCATGAACTTTCATACTACCGCAGATAGTAGACTCTCAGTAAACTCCGACAAAATCCCCTCAATTTCAAACAGAGGCATCCCCATGCGTTCCCGTTTCCCGTTGATCATCATTTTCCTGATCTCGTTCCTGACTTTTTCCTGCGTTCCGTCTTCCGAAGGCCCGTTCGCCGGTGCGAAGCACATATCCGTTCACTGGGAGCTGGTGACCAATTTCACCGGAGGAGAGAGCGGATTCGAAGCGCGCTTTCAGCTGTCGAATCATGGCAATCTCACCTTATCGGATTCAAACTGGAATTTGTTTTTCAGTATGGCATCGAGACGGATTCTTCCCGATTCCGTAGCGCAACCCGCCATTGTCGAGCATCTCAGCGGCGATTGGTACCGGATGGCGCCGGCTGAGAATTTTTCGCTCCCGCCCGGAGGGCAAGTCGATGTTCGTTTCTTCGGTTCATATTCTATCGTGAAGGAATCCGATGCGCCCGAAGGATTATATTTCGTTTTCTTCGACGGGAACGGCAATGAAGCGGATACCGTACAGGTCGCACAGTACTTCGTCGAACCGTTCGTCAGGAAAGAACAAATTCTGAGGGGTAGAGCAGACCGTGAACCGCTGCCCGGTCCGGGGCAACGATACCACGAAAACCTCTCCGTGTATCCGATAGATTCAGAGTCGCTTCTGAAACTCATCCCCTCGCCGGTGAAGATCGTTGAAGCGGAGGGAAGCTTCGAGATAACGGGAGATACTCCGGTAACCTACGTCCATGGCTTGCAGAACGAGGCCGGATTCCTAAGAGA
>CAZBUK010000106.1:0-5912 GCA_964495085.1 uncultured Ignavibacteriales bacterium | reverse complement strand
ATACTCCGGTAACCTACGTCCATGGCTTGCAGAACGAGGCCGGATTCCTAAGAGAGCGGCTTGCCTCATTGACCGGATCGGAATTTCATACTTCCGAGACGACTTCGGCCGAAGGCGGGATTCATCTCTCTCTCGGTTCCGTGAGCGTGAACGGCGTCTCCCGCGAAGCGTACCGCTTGAGCATCGGAGGCGATGGCGTCTCTATTCAGGGGAGCGATCCCGCCGGGGTATTCTACGGCATTCAAAGTCTACTTGCCGTGGTACCGCTCGATGTTTACATGAACCGGCAGCAGACGATCTCCATCGGGTATCTCGAAATCGAAGACGCTCCGCGATTCCATCATCGAAGTCAGCATATCGATGTGAGCCGGAATTTCCAAACCAAAGAAACTCTCTTCAGAATAATCGATATTTTATCCTTCTATAAAATCAATCACCTGCTGCTCCACCTGACGGAGGACGAGGGGTGGCGCATCGAGATCGACGGTCTGCCGGAATTGACCGGGATCGGTGCGAAACGGGAGCATCTCGGAAGTCCTGCGGAGGCCGGGGTACATCCCGCCTATGGGTCAGGACCCATGGCTTATGCTCCGGAAACCTTCGGCAGCGGGTATTACTCAAAACAGGATTTTGTGGAAATACTGAATTATGCAAAGGCGCGGCATGTCAGAGTTATCCCTGCTGTGAACTTCCCCGGCCATGCGCGCGCGGCCATAAAATCGATGGAAGCGCGTTATCAACGCCTCTTTGCAGAAGGCAGGGAGGAGGAGGCGGAAATGTACCGGCTCATCGATCCGGAAGACCGGTCGGTATATTTTTCGGCTCAGTCGTTCAATGACAATGTCGTCAGCGTCGCCCGGGAATCGACATACCGGTTCTATGAAAAAGTAGTGGACGAGATAGCGCGCTTGTACGAGCAGGCCGGACTGAAACTCGAAATATTTCACACCGGCGGCGACGAAGTGCCCGAAGGCGCGTGGACGTTATCTCCCATGGCAGCCGCGCTTCTTGAGACGCTTCCCGGGATAGACGATCCGAAAAATTTACAGATATATTTCTTCCGCGAACTCAACAGACGCCTCGCAGGCAAAGCCATACAGATACACGGATGGGAGGAGGTCGGGCTCACGAAAGCTCCGGACGGCACGTACCATCCCAATCCCGAATTCGCACGGGGCAACGTGGTGCCGTATATCTGGAATAATCTCTTCGACAATGCCGATCTCGGGTATCGCATGGCGAATGCGGGCTACCCGGTTATTCTCTGCAACGTGACCAATTTCTATTTCGATCTCGCTAACGATAACGATCCTGAGGAGCCCGGACTGTACTGGGGAGGGTTCGTGAATACCCGGAATGCATGGACGTTCGCTCCCTTCGATTTTTTCAAGACTACCTATAAGACGAATATGGGGAGCCCAATCGATACGGATCGGGAATTTAAGAATATGGTCCGGCTGCGACCTGCTGCTCGGCGAAACATTATCGGACTTCAGGCCCAATTATGGGGCGAGACCGTCAGGGGGAACGAGATGCTCGAATATCACCTGCTTCCGAAACTGCTCGGCTTTGCCGAACGCGCATGGGGAGCGGAACGTCCATGGGAGAACATCCGGGACGTCGCGATCAGGGAGGAGCTCATTCGAAACGAATGGAATATTTTCGCGAACACGCTGGCGGTAAAAGAACTCCCCCGGCTCAGCTTTATTTACGGAGGGTATATCTACCGCCTGCCGCTGCCCGGCGCGATGGTCGAGGAGGGTTTTCTCAAAGCAAACGTCGAATTTCCCGGTCTCATCATCCGGTATACGACCGACGGCGCCGAGCCCGACGGACTCTCTCCCGTTTACGACGATCCGGTTCCCTTTACCGGAACTGTCAGGCTGAAATCATTCGATGCCGCAGGCAGATCGAGCCGCACTTCGATTCTTGAATAATTCCGATTGAATCTCTTTTCGAAATTACCTACTTTAACAGGTTATTCATCTCCGATAACCCGATACCTATCATGCACGAAGAGAACAACGCGATCGTAATACGCGGAGCGCGGGAACATAATCTGAAGAACATCGACGTCGATATACCGCGGGATAAACTCGTCGTGATTACGGGATTATCCGGATCGGGCAAATCTTCCCTTGCGTTCGATACCGTGTATGCCGAGGGACAGCGCAGGTACGTCGAAACCATGTCTGCATACGCGCGTCAGTTCGTCGGCATGATGGAAAAACCGGACGTGGATTACATAGAAGGATTGAGTCCTTCGATCTCGATCGAACAAAAAACCATCAGCCACAATCCGCGATCGACCGTCGGCACCGTGACCGAGGTGTATGATTATCTCAGACTGCTGTTCTCCCGCGCCGGGACCCAGCACTGTTATAAATGCGGAAGGCCGGTTCGGAAACAGAGCGTCGATCAGATTATAGACCGGATCATCGAATGGAGCGGCGGAAAAACGCTCACGGTCATGAGTCCGGTGGTAAAGGGGAGGAAGGGGCATTATCGCGAATTATTCGAACAAATCCGTAAGGACGGCTTCCTCCGTGTCCGTCTCGACGGCGAAGTGCGCGAGATAAAACCGGAGATGAAGGCCAACCGGTATAAAATACATGATATCGAGATCGTGATCGACCGGCTCGAGCCTTCTCTGAAGAACAGAAGCCGGCTCGCGGATTCGGTCGAGGTCGCCCTCGAATACGGCAACGGGATCCTGATCGCCAACGACGGCGCTGCGGACTTGCTCCTCAGCAAGCATTTTGCGTGCGATGTATGCGGGATAAGCTATCCCGAACCTGCGCCGAATTCATTCAGCTTCAACTCTCCGTACGGATGGTGCGAAGCCTGCGAGGGGCTGGGAGAGAAAAGGGAATTCGATATAAATCTCATTATCCCCGACGACTCGAAAAGTATATCTGCGGGAGGCATCGCTCCGCTCGGCAAGCCGAGATCGACATGGCTGTACAGCCAGGTCCGGGCCGTATCGAAAAAATACGGAATCGATTTCGATAAGCCGATCCGAAAGCTGAGAAAGAAGCAGCTGGATATATTGCTCAACGGCGCCGGAGACGAGAAGTTCGAGGTTGAATACGTCTACGCGAACAAACGTTCGGTAGTCTATCGACATCGCTATGTAGGGCTCCTCGAAACGCTTAAAAATTATTTTGAGGAGACCAGCTCGGGAAACATACGCGAATGGGTCGAATCCTTCATGGCTATTCAACGCTGCGAACAGTGCAAAGGGGGACGCCTGCGGAAAGAAAGTCTCGCGGTTCGCCTGGTCGACGTATCGGGGAAGGAGTTAACTATCCGGGACATAGTTCAACTGCATCTCTGGGACGCTCTTGTGCTCCTGCGGGATCTAACCCTCCCCGAGAGACAGGCAGTCATTGCGCATCAGGTGCTGCAGGAAATAGCAAGCCGTCTCGCTTTCATGCTGAACGTCGGTCTGGGTTATCTGACGCTCGACCGATCCGCAAAAACGCTCTCGGGCGGTGAAGCGCAGCGGATACGCCTGGCGACTCAGATAGGTTCACAGCTCGTCGGCGTGACGTATATTCTCGACGAACCGAGCATCGGGCTGCATCAGCGCGACAATATAAAGCTCATCGACTCTCTGAAATCTCTTCGGGATCTCGGTAATACGATTATCGTTGTCGAACACGACCGGGAGATGATCGACCACGCAGACCACATCATCGACCTGGGTCCCGGCGCGGGCGAGCATGGAGGATACCTCGTCAGCGCAGGACCGCCCGGCGGGATCGACGGGAAGTCGCTGACGGTTGAATATCTCCGCGGCAGCAAACGGATACACACACCGCCGGTCCGCAGAAAAGGCAACGGAAAGAAACTTAAGATCGTCGGCGCATCGGGCAATAACCTGCGGTCGATAGACGTTGAATTTCCTCTCGGTAAGTTCATTTGCGTTACCGGCGTGAGCGGTTCGGGTAAATCCTCTCTGTTAAACGAAACGCTCGTTCCCGTCCTCCAGCGGGAAATATACGGGTCTATTGTCACGCCGCTGCTGCACCGAAAAATCGAAGGCATCGAGCATATCGATAAGATTATCGAGATAGACCAGTCGCCGATAGGCCGGACTCCCCGATCGAATCCGGCGACGTATACCGGATTGTTCACACTCGTTCGCGATCTCTATGCCCAATTACCCGAAGCCAAGCTGAGAGGTTATAAGCCCGGCAGGTTCAGCTTCAATGTTAAAGGCGGACGATGCGAGGAATGCGAGGGGGACGGGGTTAAAAAGATCGAGATGAATTTTCTACCCGACGTGTACGTCACATGCGACGTCTGCCGGGGGAGGCGATACAACCGGGAGACGCTTGACGTTCAATATAAAAACGCCTCCATCGCGGATGTGCTCTCTATGACCGTCTCCGAAGCCCTCGAATTCTTTTCGGAGCTTCCCCGGATCAAGCGGAAATTGCAGACGCTCTATGACGTGGGACTTGGATATATTCGCCTCGGACAACAGGCGACAACCATCTCCGGCGGAGAGGCGCAGCGGGTTAAACTGTCGACCGAACTCTCGAAGGTCGGAACGGGAAACACGGTCTATATCCTCGATGAGCCCACGACCGGCCTGCACTTCGAAGACACTCGCATGCTACTCTCCGTTCTAAATCAATTGGCCGACAAGGGGAATACGGTGATCGTGATCGAACATAATCTTGATGTCATTAAAACCGCAGACCATATCATAGACCTCGGACCCGAAGGGGGTAAGGGGGGAGGAGCCGTTGTTACGGCCGGGACGCCTGAGGAGGTCGCTTCGGTAGGGCATTCATATACCGGACAGTTCCTGCGCGACGTATTGCAGCGCGAAGGAGTGGAGGTTCCGGCGCCGGAGCGGAGGCGGAGGGGGAAGTAGGGTGTAGGTCGGAGGTCGGGGATCAGGAGTCAGGAGACAGGAGACAGGAACCGAACTGTGATTATTTTTCATTTGAGTTCCGGTGAGGAACGGTGACGCTTTATCGATTCGATATTTTAAGACCGAACAATGGCCTTATAATAACCCACCTCCTTATTCCAAATTCATATATCACCCAGCTAATCCCGAACGTACCGGTTACCATCAATATAAACTTCGAAAAGAATTCCAATTCTACATGCATTAGATAATACCCGAGTATGAGAATGACTGTCTGATGCATGATATAAAAAGGATAGACGGCCTCATTTGCATAGGACAGTATGGAGCTTCGTCTATTGATATACGCCGCCGAAAATCCGAACAATGTTAGAATCCACGCCCATAGATTGAATACCTTGAGGAGGGCTTCGGTGAAATGAACCGGCATAGAATCGTCAAATATGAGCCGCAGACCGATCAATAACGTAAATCCCACGATTCCGCAATACAGATAGGTGTGTCTCCTGTCGGTCACGGTTTTCCAGAAAACCTCCCGTGCAGATATCAACAGGTATCCGTAGAAGAAGAAAGTGAGATAATTTATAATATTGAACCAATCACCGACTAATGCGTGGGTGGATGGAAAAAACGGTTCTAAAAGACTCTCCCACAGATACAGGGGGATAATTAACCAGAACAGTCCTAAAGGTTTGACGGCAAGTCTCCGGATCGCCCTCAGCGGAAAAGCCGCCGGGTGGGTTCTCAAATAAAGAAACACAGGAGCCAATACAAGCGAGAACAGGAGGAGATAGGGCAGAAACCATAAGTGATGCCAGGACAGATTTCCTTCAGGATATATCCCGATAAAGGCTTGCATCGGCCAAAACTCGAAGTATCCGCCGGCGATCTGTCCATTGGTAAGTCTCTCCAGATAAACCTGCGGAGGGATGATAAAAAGCATCCCGACGGCCAGAGGTAGAAGGAGCCGCATCATCCTTTCCCTGAGATACACTCCCTTACTTCTCTTGGCTATGGCATAGTC